>JAJYTV010000026.1 GCA_021792885.1 Bacillota bacterium | reverse complement strand
GGATCGTGGGGGCAGCCGCGGAATTCGGCGCGGCGGCCAGCGCGCGGCCGAGCTGGTCGAGCGCTGCCACCGGCACGCCGATCCGCCGCAGCGCGAACGCCTTCTGCAGGCACGCAAGCTGTTCGCGCTGCGCCGCAGGGCTGGCTGCGGCTGCGGGCACCGTACGGATCTTCCGCACGGTGCGGGGCGCGGGTGCGTCTGCCGGCACGCGCGCGGCCGCGGCCGACGCGGCGATCTGCAGCCCCGATGCCACAGGCACCCTGCGCTGCGCGAGGGATGTGTAGAGGTCCATGTACTCATCGGTTGCGCGCCGGATGGTGAAGAGCGAAAGCGCGCGCTCCCGCGCCGCGTTGCCCAGGTGGCGGCGCAGCGCCGCATCCTGCAGGAGGATGATGGTCGCAGCCGCGAGTCGCGCCGGGTCCCGGGACGGCACCGCGATCCCGGTGTCGCCGATCGCCTCCGCCGTGCCTCCGACATCGGTCGCCACGACCGGCAACCCGCTCATCATGCCTTCGATCACAGCGTAGGGGAACGCCTCGGAGACGCTCGACTGCACGAGGACGTCCGCATCGCGGTAGAGCGCGGCCGGGTCGTCGCTGTGGCCGCCGAAGTCGACGACGTCGTCGAGCCCCAGGCCACGGCGCAGTTCGAGCATGCGCTGGTGGTAGTCCGGCACGGACACGGCGCCGCGGATCGCGAGCCGAACGTCCGGCAGGTGCTGGTGGATGATCGCCATCGCGCGCAGCAGGGTCTCGAGGTCCTTGTTCGGGTCGCTGCGCGCAACGGCGAGCAGGCGCAGGGGGCCCTCCCGCCGGTCCCGCGCCGGTTGGAAGACGTCCGCGGAGACCCCGTTGTACACCACTTGGATGCTATCGCGCCGGACGCCGAGCAGCCGCTCCCAACGCGCGTTGAAGCTGCAGACGGGCGCGACGCGGTCGGCGTACTGCAGGTTCACCCGCACGATCGTCCGCACGACGGCGAGCAGGAAGCGCTTCGAGAAGCGGCTCATGTTGCTGCGGCCGACCGAGAGGTACTGCTCGCGCAGGTAGACGCCGTGCTCGGTGAGCAGATAGGGCGTACCGTACGTGATCTTCGCCACGACGCCGACCATTCCGCAAAACGCGGCGGCGGAGGAGTGCACGACGTCCACCTCGGGGATGGGCGTGTTCAGCACGGTGAAGAAGTGGTACATCCAGCCGAGCGCCTGCACCGCCTCGAAGACGCTCGGTTCCGGCCAGCGCCCCGCGAGGGCCGCGCGGTGCAGATGGTCGCGGAACGCTTCCCAGACCGCTGCGGACTTGAACGTCTCGCGGTAGTCGAAGACCGAGAAGTAGCGATGCATGGCGGCGAGCGCATGGCCCACCGCCTCGGCCTCCTCGCCGTCGCGCTGCATCTCGTCCAGCAGCGCGAGAAAGTCGGGCAGGAAGGAGCGCTTGATCACCTCGTCGGTCGTGCGCTGCTTTTGGAGGAAAATCTCCGAGAACGGCAGGTCCTCCTTGTGCTCCGAGGGGTCCTGGGTGCCCCAGAGCGGCACGGTCACGATGTCCCGCACATTGGCCGGGAATTCGAAGCGACTGCGCACGAAGGGGTTCATGGCCACCGCAAAGACGGTGAAATCCACCTCGTCGATGCGCCGCACTAGCATGTCGCACCAGGTGCTGACGCCGCCAAGATGGTAGGGATAGGTACCCTCTGTCGCAAGAAGCACCCGTGCCTTCCCTGCCATGGTCGTCCCCTTTCGATATGCTGTCTCGCGATGTGCCATGCGTGCGCGGACGCATCTATTTACCAGTGCACTGGTAGGTGTGTAGTATGTACTTTGACATCATTGTCTGGAATTTGACAACTCCCCGCCGTCTTCTCGTGAGGAGGTGGAACGTGGAGGCAGACGCCGCTCCCCGTGCGAGAGAGGGTTTCGGCGGCCGGGGCGACGCCCGTTCGCAGCTGCTGCGTCAGATCATCGAGGCGAACGGCGACCTGCAGGACCCCCTGGACATGGCCGCGACGATCGAGTCGCTCGGCTACAGCGACCGGCGGGCTGAGGAAGTCTTCGGGCAGCCGACCGTCTTCGACCTGGCGAGAGACCTTTGGGACGACTTCCTTGCGGCGATCCGCTCCGACCCGATCCCGCCGCGCTTCGAAATGCGCTGGCACCAGATGGTCGGGGTGATCGCCGCGGACTTCGCCCACGGCCTCGTCTTCGCCCTGCCGATGGCCGCCTCGGTGGCGGCGATGATCATCCTGCACATCGGCATGACATCGTACCAGTACTTCTCGGTGGCCCAGGCGACGGCGCTCGCGCTCGCGACCTTCCTCAGCTTCGTCGTGACGGGCGGCTACTCGCAGGCCATGGCCACCGTCTACTACCTCCTGCTCGGCTTGCAGGAGGCCGGCCTCGTGGAGCGCACGCTGTACCAGATCATGCGCTGGGGCCTCGCCTCGGCCGTTGCCGTCGCTGTGGCGATCGTCGTCGGGGACGCGGTCTTCCCGATGTTCCCCATCTCGCTCACCCTCTTCATGGTCGTCTACCTGGTGATGCAGTCGGCGCTCTGGCTCTCCTACGCGACCCTCTACGTCTTGCGCCGCGAGTATCTCCTGACGCTGCTCACCGTCATGGCCGTCCTGATCGCCTGGCTCGTCTGGCGCCTCGGTCTCGGCGTCATCTTCGCCCAGGCGGCCGCGATGGCCGCCGCGACAGCCGGCGCGCTCTTCGCCTGGAGCGTGATCTTCCGCCGGCAGAGCCGGCGGTGGGAGCAGATCGGGCGCATCGTCAAGACCCGCACCTCCCAGCTCGCCTACGCGAGCGGCGCCTACTTCGCCTACGGTATCCTCTACTTCGTCTTCATCTTCGCCGACAGGCTGGTGGCCTGGACGACCTCCACGGCCTTCCTGCCCTATAGCATCTGGTTTCGGGGCCAGTACGAGCTGGGCATGGACTGGGCGCTCGCCTCGCTGATCCTGCCTCTCGGCGCGACCGAGGCCTTCGTCGGCTACCTCATCCGCTGGTTGATGGCCGCCCAGCACCGCGTGCTCGAGCGGGAGGTGGGGGACCTCGCCAGGGCCCTGCGCACCGTCTACCTCAGATCGGTGGCGGCGTTCCTCGTCGTGGCGCTGCTGGCGACGCTGGGCGTACGCGTTGGTCTCTCCTTCGCGGGCGGGTTGCCGCTGCTGCACGGCGCCGTACCGCTGGCCGGCGTCGAGCCCTTCGTCTTCGCCTGGTCGAGCTTCGCCTACGTCTTCCTCGCCCTCGCCCTCTTCAACGTGCTCCTCATGTTCAGCCTCGCCTACCCCCAAGCCGCCCTGCGCTCGATGCTGGTGGCGGTGGCGGTCGACGTGACGGTCGGGGTACTTGCGACGCGCATCTTCGGCGCCTACCAGTACGCCGTGTTCGGCCTCATGGCGGGGGTCGTGTGCCTCATCGCGCTCACGACGCGCGACATCCTCCGCCTGCTGCCGCGCATCGACTTCATGCTCTACCGCATGTCCTGAGGAGGTGGCGGATGCCGCTGCCCTTGCCGATCGATATCGAGACCCTCGTGCGCATCGTCGCCGTCGGCGTGCTCGTGCTCTACGTCTGGCCGCGCTACGCGCTCGTGACAGGCCGCCCGGAGAACGGTTGGGACGCGGCTGTAGGAAACGCGGCTCAGATGATGGTCGTCCTCATCCTGACGGGGTACGCCACAGCGGCGCTGCATGCGTTCGGGTGGCTCAGCCTCGTTGCGGTACTCCTCGCCCTTCGCCTCGTACGCCCGTCGCAGAACGCGAGCGAGTACCAGTTGCGCCCGTCGATGCGTCTGGCTGCGCGCCTGCTCGAGGAACTGGACCGTTTGGGCGGCTGGCCCAGCCGCGCGTGGGCCGCGCTGCGCGCCCGGCACCGTCGAAACGCCGTACGGCGCCCGATCCCCCCTGCCGCAGTTCTCGGCGGATGCGCGGCTGTGGCTGTGTTCGGTGTCGCCGCCTGGATGCGGCTCGCGGTGCCATTTGCGCACGCCGCGATCCCGTTCGCGGACTCTTCACAGACTCTGGCCTTGACGCAGGGCATCCAGCAGCAGCACCTCTTTCTCGGCGGCGTCTACCCGCAAGGCTTCTACATCCTGATCGCGGACATGGTACGCCTTTCGGCGGCGAACCCCGTCGTCGCCGCGAAGTTCCTGGGACCTCTCAACGGCGTGCTTCTCGTCGCCTCCGTCGGCTTCGCGACCTACCGCTCTACCGGGCGTGTCGCGCCCGCCGTCCTCGCCATGCTCGTCTACGGCACCCTGCCGCGGCTCTTGCCGTACGACTCTCTGCGCCAAGTCGGACTGGATGCCGAGTCGCTCGGCAACGCGCTCGTGCTGCCTACGCTTTGGTTCGTGTATGCGGCATGGCGCAGGCCCGAGGCCTGGTGGCGCATCTCCGCCCTCGCGCTGATCACCGCGGCCGCCCTGATCCAACCGCTGGCCGCGATCAACGTCGTGCTCGCCGCGATCGCCGCGACGGTCGGCGCATGGCTGACTCCGGGCACGCTGTACCACCACCTCCGCTGGCTCGTGCATTGGCTCCCTCGCGCACTTCTGGTGGCGGTCACGCCCATCGCCATCGGGATCGCGGCCGGAATCTCCCTGCAGGCCCAAAGCGCCGCGTCGCCCGTCGTGGCCCAGCATCAGCCGTCGCCGCCGGAACTCGTGCCGATCGTCGCGGCGGCGGGTGTCCTCCTCCTCCTCCTCGTCCGCCTGCGCACGCCCGGTCGTGGGGATCCTCTCCACGATGGCGCCGGTCTCCCGCTGGCCGGCCTGACCCTGCTCGCGGCTGCGCTGGCTGTCCAGCATGCCCTGCCGGCCTGGTTCGACAGCAGGGTGCTGGAGAATCGCTCCGGCGAGCTGGTCGCCCTGGCAGAGGCCCTGTGCCTCGGGCTCGGCCTCGCGGGCATCTGGGAAGCCCTGAGCTCTATCGGAGAGCGCACGGCGGAATGGCTGGCACTGGCCGCCGCCCTGGCCGCGCTCGGCTATGGCTGGGCCGTCTCTTCGCCCGCTCCGCTCGACGCCCTGTCCCAGTACCGGTGGGTGCCCGACGACTACGTCGCAGCCTTCGTCGGCATCGGCTCCTCGCTGCCGCGGAAGAGTTGGCTCGCCGTGGGCGACGAGAGCGGGTTCGGCTATGCCTACGGGCAGGGCTTCTTCATGAGCGCCACCGACTTCTCTGCGCATGTCCGGGCGGCGGGACGCTGGCTCGCCTTCACCGTGCCCGGCCATTCGCCGAATCTGCTGCCCGAGACGAGGATCTTCTTCTTCGTCGACAAGCGTATCGTCGTCGGGCCCGCCTACCGCCGCGGGGCAGTACCACGGCGAACGCGCCAGCAGGCCTCGCTGCGGTCGTGGCTCGCGGCATGGCAACGGTCGCACGGCCCCCTGCCGATCTACTTCGACGGCCCCGACCTGATCGTGTACGAGATGGTCCGCCCCGGAACCGCGCCCGTCCCCGCCGTGGAGGGTGCACCGTGATCGCGCAGGGATGGGCCTCCTTCAGTCAGATCGCGCTGGGTCTTTTCCTGTTCTACGGCCTCGTTCCGCTTCTGCTGCTACCCCGCCGTCCCGGCCAGGGCCCGCTGGCCCGCTGGCTTGCAGCGATCACCTTCGGCGTCACCTTCTGGCTGGCCACGGGTTATCTCCTCTCGCTGGCGTCGAGTGTCGAGCTCGCCACTGTCGGACTCCTGCTCGTTGCTGCGGCCCTCGGCTCCGCGTACTTCCTGCGGCGCCGCGGGCAGCTGACGGCGCAGGCCGGGCTGCGTGACGAGAGGGTGGCCCGACTCCTTGACGCGCTGGACCCGAGCAGCCCGCATTCGCTCATCTCGCTCGCCCAGGGAGCGCTTGGGGAGCTGCGCCGCCGACTTCGGGCTTCTACGCGCACCGTCCCGCGCGCGTACGCCCTCGTGGCGCTGGCAGCCGCTGCCTGGATCCTCTGGCGCAACCTGCAGCCCGCTCTCGTCCAGGTATCGCCGGCGACGCCGGACGGGTATCAGCAACTCCTGGCCGCCAAGACGATCGCGCTCAACCTCGGCACCTACGCGCCGGGCGTCTATCCCCTGGGGGTTCCGCTGGTCGTGGCCGTCGTCTCGACCGCCATGTTCTACGACGCCATGAACGTCCTGCGCTTCCTCGGTCCGCTCACGGCCGTCCTGGCACCCGTCGCGGCAGCCGCCTTGGCCGGCTCCATCTCGGACTCCGGCTGGGCTGCGAGCACCGCGCTGCTGGTGACCGGCCTGACCGCGCTGCCGGACCTGACTACCGCCACCAGCGGGACCTGGAGCCCGCTCGGCCTGCACGCGGCGGTCCTCTTCCTCCTCCTCGCGACCTACTTCTCCGTCCGTTTCCTGCGCCGATCCGACCCTTTCGACGCCGTTTCGGCCGCGGCGGGCAGCTTTGTCGCGGTGATGATGCAGCCGCTCTCCGCACCGCTCGCGCTCCTCCTACCGGCGCTCCTCGCCCTCCCCTTTGCGCTGAGCCGAAGGCCCGTCTGGCGTCTGCCGGCCTGGACGTCCGGCGGCGTCCTCGCCGGCCTCCTGCCGCTCGTCGCGGGGTGGCTTGGCCATCATGCGTGGAGCACGCTCGCCGTACCCACCTCGCTGCCCACACCCCCGCCGCCCCCGTGGCTGGCTGGCGCAAACGGCTCCGCCCTCCTCGCGGCAGCCGCCCTCGCCGTCGCTGCGAGTGCCTGGATGGCGCGCCGAAAGGGCGCCGACGCGCCACTCACCGCCGGACTGGCTCTCGTCCTCGGCGCACTGGCCGCGCTGAGCGTCGCTTCGCTGCCCTCCTTGTGGTCCTTGGCCTGGTCCCAAGGTCATTTCGCCGGCATGCTCGGCCTCCCGCTGGCCACGGGCTGGCTCTTCAGCCTCCTGGGAGACAGCGACCGCTATCCCAGGGCTCCCGCGACGGTGGCCGTCGCACTCGGCGCCGGCGCGCTCCTCGCCGCCTTCGCGCCCGTGCAGCCCTCGTCGCGCTACGCCGCGGTCGGCTCGGGGCGTGCCGTCGAGATGATCGCTGCGGAGTTCCCGGCCTACCAGTGGACCGTTGTCTCGCCGGTGCAGGAGTACAGCGAGGTGCTCGGCCACGGGTGGCACGTCGAGCTGATCGACTTGTTGCGCAAGGTTCCGATCGGCGTTGCGGGCCAGGCGCGGTTCCGCCTGAGAGACTGGAAGCCCCTGCGCATCGAGACCTCAGACACCTTCCTCTTCGTGCCGCTGCGCACGCCTGGCGGATTGCCCACGCGGCCCGGCGACCGAGGGGCGCCTCTCCCCGACGCGAACGGCGCGTCCGTCTACGTCGGCCGCAGCGGCGAGATCGTCGACGCGCATGCCATGGCCTGGGCTCTCGCCTTCCAGAAGGCCCACCCGCGTGCCGCGCGCGTCTTTCTGCGCACACCGGGCCTCCTCGTCCTCTGGATCCGCCAGTAGCGTGCCGGGCCTGGGTCCCGGTGGCCGTTCGGGAAGCCCGCACCGCAGCCACGGAAAGGGGAGCGCCGCAGCGTGAAACGCTTCGTCTCGGATGCCATCGTCGTGATCGGGCTCCTCGCCCTGCTCGCCGCGCTGCTCGCCGGGCGCCGGGCGCTCGGGCTGGCCGGCAGCAATGGCGGGTTCCTCGCCTTCACCGTGCAAGGGACCCTGCTGGAGACCGCCTTCCAGCACCCTCCGGCGTCCAGTGCCTGGGCTTTCGGGGGCAGCGCCCCGCGGGGGCTGCGCTACTCCACATGGTCGCCCGGCCGCCTCGCGGTGGGCGTCGACAACCGGAGCCACCGGCGCTTCTACGGCTACTTCGCCGTGACGCGCTCGACGGTGCCGGCGAACGCCTTCGTCCAAGCGATCGTGGAACCGATGGACGTGACGACCCGCAAGGGAGAGCAGGCGGAGACTGTCGTCGCCGTACAGACCGCATGGACGAAGCAGACCGGGCTCATCAACTACCTCGTGGCCTCGAACATCTCCTCCGGCGGCGGGCACCAGTACCTGCTGGCGGGATACGCCCACGGCTACCTCAGGGAGGCACGCACGGAGTCGCTCTGGTTGCACCATCGGCGTCTCGTCCTGCCCCGGCGAAAGGCGTACCTCGTCACGATCCGCACCGACGGATACCACACCGCAGACTTCTGGATCAACGGCACGCAGATCGTCGCCGCAAGGAACCTACACCTGAACATCCGGCCGCCCTTCCAGGTCTATCTCGAAGTCCAGGCGGCCCACATGCGCTACGCGGCGCGGTTCACCTGGATGGCGGCCTTCCGCAGCGCTGTGGCGAAGCTGCAGGGGCTGCCCGCAGACGCGAAGGTCACCTTCCGGGCCTCGGGCCTCGTCCTGCGAGCGACCGCCGACGCCCGTGGCGTCGCCGCCCTGTCCTTTCCCGCGCCCGAACTCCACGCGCAGGGCGCGCTCACCATCTCAGCACCGGACGGCGCCGCCTGGCACTGGCCGGCGTTCGCGCTTGCCGGCGGCGACGTGCTGCAGTTCCGCGGCCTGCCTGCGTGGCTTGCGTGGCTTCGGTACGTGCCTGCCGCCCCCTGGCTCCCTGCGCGCTGACCGCCGGAGCCCCTGCCATCAGCGCCCGCGCACGACTTCGCCCGAGATGGTCCGGATGCCCTGCGCATAGTTGAGTGGGGCTGCATATGTGAGGAAGCCGTATCGCCGCCCGAGCTCGCGCAGCGCTGTGAGGCGCCCCGCGGAGTCGGCATCCTCCGGGATCTCGCTCAGCAGCATCGGCACGACGCCCTCCTCTCGCACCACACCGACGAGCTGCTCGAGGACCATGCGCAGCCACGGTCCTTCGAGTGCCTGCGGATCGAACGCCCCCTCCCAGCAGATCCCGTCCAGGAGCTTCGCGACGAGCGGCAGCAGGAGGAAGATGCCGTTGTTCTGCACGAGGAGCTTGTCTCGCGCGGCCTCGCGGACCTGGCGGACGAGATCGGCCGCGGCCGGCACGAGCCACGCCGTCTGCGCGGAAACCGCCTCGTCCTCGACGTCGCCCAGGCTGTCGAGGAAGAGGCCGTCCCAGCCCTGCGCGACGAGGCGCCTCGCCTCCTGGACGACGTGCGCCCGCCAGCGCGCGGAGCGCGGGTCGACGACGTAGGTGTCGAAGGCGGCGCGATGCCAGGGTCCGGACCCGACGCGCACGAGTTCCCGCTCCCCGACCCCGACCGCGCGCAGCGTCTCGCGCGTCGCCTCGAGCGCCGAGAGGTAGGCGATGCGCTCCACACCGCGGCGGCCGAGCTCCCTGAGGTCCTCGTCCGTCCAGCCTGCGGGCTCGAGGATCGCGATGTCGTAGGCCGTGATCTCCGGCAACGGGCCGTACCCGTAGTAGACGACGAAACTGCGGCCGCGCAGGCGGGGTGCGCGCAAGGGAGTCCACTCCTTCTTCGGGTTCAGGCCTCGGGCGGCTGGGGCGCGGTGCCGCGTCTCGCGCAGGCGGCCACAAGGGCGTCGACGACCTCGGGATCGATCTGGTGGCCGGCGAGGCGCTGCACCTCGTAGAGCGCCCGGGCAGGGCTGAGGCCTGCACGGTAGCTGCGCGGCGAGGTCCGCGCCACGAACACCTCGGCGCAGGCCAGGATGCGCGCCAAGGGGTCGATCGCCGGACCCGCGAGGCGGTCCGGATATCCGTTGCCGTCCCACCGTTCGTGGTGGTGCCGCACCGCCGTCACGACGCCTGGCGGGACGACCTGGCCGGGTAGGCCGGCGAGCAGCGTGGCGCCGACGATCGGGTGCTGCTGGATGACTCTCCGCATGGGCTCGCTGATCGCGCCGCCCGTCATGGGGAGGCCGAGGTCGACCGCGACCATGCCGATGTCGTGCAGAAGGCCGGCGAGGCGCAACGCAGCCAGGTCCGACTCGCTGCGCCCCATGCTCCGCCCGATCTCCTCGGCCAGCTCGGCGACCCGCTCGGAGTGCTCGGTACCGCCGTTCTCCGTCGCGTCGAGCAGCCTTGCGACGGCCAGCAGCGATTGCAGGTAGTTGTCCCCCAGCCCCAGTACGTGCAGGCGGCTGCCGAGGCTGCGCCGCAGGCTGTCCGAGAGGGTGGCGAGGACATCGGTGACGGCCGCCTCCGCCTGCGGCGGCCGGCGCAGGCCGTACGCGACCGCGCCCCCGCTGCTGCCGTCGCGCACCGAGATCAGGGCGAACCCCTGCAAGCCGAGGTCCGCGACGCCGGACGGCAGCCTAGGCGCAAGCCACAGCCCTGCGGGCACGGCGGGCAGGCTTGCAGGGTCGAATGCCCGGCGCAGGGCCTCTCCTTCGCCAAGCTGCCATACCGTCACCGCCTCTCCCGCCTGCCAGATCGCGCAATACCCGGCATCCGCCCGCAGGGCCTCGCCGCCGAGGCGCGACACGAGCGCGAGCAGCTTGTCCGTCTGCAAGGTGAACTCCGTCCCGAGTTGGCGCGTCGCGCTCTCCACCGCGGTCACCTGGATAGCCTCCGCGCCGTCCTCCAACGCCAGAAGGAGCTGCAGCACGGGCTGCAGGCGGGCCCCGAGCGCGAGCAGAGACTTGAGCTCCCAATCTGCGGCGTGCTGGCGGCGGCGTAGCGCCGCGCGCAGCACGATGCGCGCGCCGAGCCCGAGGGAAAGGTAGGGATCTCCGGGCGCCCCGTCCTCCTCGCAGCGCAAATCGCCCTGCAACGGCGGCAATTCAAGCGGCGCCTGCCGGATCGGCGCGCCCGCGACGAGCCCCGCGTAGTTGATGCCGATCTGCGGCGTGCCGGTCTCCGTCCGCGTCAACCGCAGGCGCAGCGGCCCCCCGTCCGGGGGCCCGACGTAGGCGTAGTAGCCCTCGGCGGGCAGCAGCTCCGCCATGGACTCGAGGGCGAGGAGCAGGATCTCGGACGCGTCGTAGGGTGTTGCCACCCGTTTGCGGAACGCGTCCCACACCTCGTCGACCGTGGCCGTGCGGGCCCTCGGGCGACCGAACAGGCTAGCGGCTGCCGCCGACGCCGGAGCCACGATCTGCCAGTGCACCCGGACCACCGCCTTCCGTCGACCTAATTCGCCAGCGCGGCTCCGCTTCCCCTACGTCGCCGCGCGACGAGGGCTGCGCTGGGCGGGAACGAGGGTGCCCGACATCTCGCGCAGTTGGGCGACGGATGGGCGAGGATGCACAAAACCTCCCGCCACCGGGTGTGTTGCGCTCGCGGTGATGGACAGGCCCGCCTGCACCGCCTTGCCGCGACGAGGCGCTCGCAAGGATCGGCGCCGTCCTGCGACCGAACGGGGCCAACAGCCAGCGCAGACACCGGCCCAGGATCACTCGGGCCCCTCCACCACCGTCATGTAGACAATCATCTCTGGCAACATCCCCGCCGCCTCCACGCGCTCCACGAGCTGCGCCGTGATGGGGGTGCCGCGCACGGCGAGCACGCTGCCGTCGGACGCCACGATGTCGCGGCCGACCACCTTCCCCTCGAGGAACGCGATGATGTTGAGTCCTGGGGTCAGCGCGGCGGAGGCGGCAGGTTCGACGGGCCGCCTGGGGTGCCCCAACTGGGGCGGCTGCGGCGCGTCCTTCACCGCGGGATCGCCGGCCGACGCGGGGGCCGTGCTCGGCCCCCCCTCCGCCTCGAGAAGCCACGTGGGGACCGGGACGTCCTCGGGCCATGCAGGCTCGGCCGCTCGGGCGGAAAAGGCGCTCGCCGCCACCGTCTCGCTCTCACCGCCGCCCTGTGCCGCGACGACTGTCTCGCTCCGTGCCGCGTTCCCGCCCACTGCCGCCGGTACGGCGGGTGCGCCGGGCCCGCGCTCCGAAGCCGCACTCAGCTTGGCCCCGTCCGTCTCCTGTCCCGGGGAGCCACCGGCGACCACCGGCTGCGCCCGCGGGACCTCCACACCCTGCACCAGGCCGGAGCGCTCCTCCCCCGTCGCGGTCCGTTCAGGCCGACCTGTCGCCGTCGGCGGATCAGGCGGCGCGACCTCGTCTGCGCCGGGCGCGGCGCGCAGCGCATCGGTGGCCTCGCGCCCCAACGCCGCGT
>JAJYTV010000025.1:1454-12063 GCA_021792885.1 Bacillota bacterium | reverse complement strand
GGAGCTCGCGAGCCCGCCGCGTCCGATCGGGCAGTCGCACGGGCTCTTTTTGATCGCGGAGGACAGCGAGGCGCTCTACCTCTTCGACCAGCACGCGGCGCACGAGCGGATCGGCTACGAGCGGCTCGCGCAGGCGGACGAGCGCTCGGCCCAGCTGCTGCTCGCGCCGGTCGTGCTGCGCCTGAGTCCCGAGCAGGCGGCGGCACTCAGGGAGAGCGGCGAGGCGCTCGCGCAGTACGGCTTCCTCGTCGAGCCGTTCGGCGCGCGCGACGCGCTCGTGCGTTCCGTGCCGCGCATCTTCGGCAAGGCGGCCGACGCGCACGTGCTGCTCGAACTCCTCGACGGCATCGGCAGCCAGCGTGAGAATCCCGTCGAGCGTCTCGAGCGCGTGCGGCGCGAGATCGCGGCGTGCCGGGCGTCCGTGAAGGCGAACGACCGCCTCTCGACGATGGAGCAGGCGGCCTTGATCCAGCAGCTCTGGCATTGCGCGGAGCCCCGCTTCTGCCCGCACGGGAGGCCGACATTCCTGCGCTTTTCGGCGGCGGAGCTGCGCGCGCGCCTGGGGCGGCGATGAGCGTGCTCGTCGCGGTGTTCGGCCCGACAGCGGTCGGGAAGACGGAGTTTGCGATCGCGCTCGGGCGGGAGATCGGCGGCGAGATCGTCAACGCGGACGCCGTGCAGCTCTACCGCGGCTTGGACCGCGGCAGCGCGAAGCCCCCGCTCGCGGAACGCGGCGGCGTCGCGCATCACCTGCTGGATGTGGCGGATCCGGAGATGGCGGTCAGCGTCGCGGTCTACCAGACGCTCGCGCAGAACGCGATCCGCGAGATCCTGCGGCGCGGCGCCGTGCCCATCGTCACGGGCGGATCCGGGCTCTACCTGCGGGCAGCGCTCGGGGAGTGGCACGCGTTCGGTGCGCCGCCGGACCCCGCCCTGCGTGCATGGGCCGCACGGGTCGACGTGCGCGAAGTGTACGAGCTTGCCGTCGCCCATGACCCTGCGGCAGCCGCGCGCCTCTCGCCGAGCGACCGCCCGCGCCTCGTGCGCGTGATCGAACGCGCGCGGACCGGGGTGCCGCACGATGCGGCGCAGCCTGTGGGGCCGGTCGTGAAGATCGGCCTGCAGCTCCCCCGCGTGGATCTCTACACGCGCATCGATGCGCGCTCCGTGGTCCTTTGGCCGCACCTCGTGCGGGAGACGACCGTTCTGCTTGACCGCGGACCGGCGGCGCAGGCGCTTGCAGAGCGCACGATCGGCTACCGGGAGGCGGCTCTGCACCTGCGCGGGTCGCTGGGTGAAGCCGACGCGATCGCCCTCCTGCAGCGCAACACGCGGCGACTCGCGAAGCGCCAGATGACGTGGTGGCGCCGCGAGGCGAACACGATCTGGCTGCGACCGGACGTGGGCATTGCGCAATTGCGTCCCTCGCTGAAGACGCTGCTCACCCCTTGACAGCGCGGAGTCGTTTCGCCTCGGGAGAACGGAGTCTGCTGCGCTCCACGAAGAAGAGCCTTCTCGGAAGCCCGAAAGCCTTACGGGATGAGGATCGGGGTGGGATAGGGACGGTGGAAACTGGGGAATAGGAAAGTATACGGGTGCGTATGAGCGAGCCGCAGCGAGAATGCTTGGGCTCGCGCGCGTTATAGCGGCCATATATAGGCAGATGGAACATGAACTTCAGCCCAGCCGACTCCCATCATCGTTGCTCGCCAACGGCTTCGGCCGCCCGGCGTCAGGGTTCCCGGCCTGCGACGGCTCCCAGCGCAGGCCGCCGGCGCTGCTCATGATGACCAGAATGCCCACTGCCTGGAGTACGGATAGCGTCTGACCCAGGGTGAGCCATCCCAGGATGGCGGCGCCCACCGGCTCGACCGTGCTGAGAATCGCCGCCCTTCCAGGTCCGATCAGGGAGATGGCGCGAAAGAAACCCAGAACGGCCAGCCCGGTCGCGACGATCGCAAGGCCCGCCACAATCCACCAGGCGTTGGGTGGAACGGGTTGCAGCGTGCCCGTGGCGCCACCGATGATGGCCAGTGCTCCGCCCGCTGAGAGGCAGATGATCGCGGTCGCCACGGCACCGCTGACCCTGCTGATGATCACGCTGCCGACCGCTATGTACGCGGCGTACATGACCGCTGCGGCGAAGGAGAGCGCCATCCCCAGGACGGGGTGTGTGCCGCCCGTCGCCCCCGCGCTGCCCGTCAGGGCGACGAGGCTCGTGCCGATGAACGTCCCCGCCAGTGCAAGCCAGCGCACGGGCGACAGCCGCTCCCAACCGAGCGCCACCACGAGGGCCGTGACGAGGGCAGGATAGGTGTATAGGACGGCCGACACGAGGCCGACCGGCGCATCCGCGTTGGCTTCAAGGAACAGCCAGGACATGGTCGAGTACGCGACCGCCCCCATGCCGATCAGGAGGACGAGGTCCCGTCCCTTCGGCCATGCCTGACGCGTCAGCACCGACCACACGCCGAGAAGAACGCCTGCCACAAAAAACCGCCAGACGAGCAGCGTCACGGCTGTCAGGTGATCGTGGAATCCCTCGATGGCGAAGATCCCCAGCGTCGCAAACGCCAGGGACGAGATGACGGCCATGGCGTATCCCTGCCAGCGTCGCAGTAGGATCCCCCCAGTTCCCTCGAAAGCGAGCGCCGGCGCCCCGCTGGGCGCGGCGGGGTCGAAGTTCCCGGACGATGGCGGCCTCGATTGGCGGCCAGAGGGTCACTCATGGACAGATGGTCTTCATGCGAACGATGCGAGGCACAGGGTATTGCATCTCTTTGATGCAAGGCAACATGTTTTGCGGGTGATCGGCGGCTCAACCTCTGGAACAGACAGCCAAACCCAGCAGAAGGGAGGGCCGAAGGCGTGCTTCGGCCCCCCCCCCCCGCGAGAGGCTCGCGTCAGTCGGTAGGTGATGCCGCCGTGTTGGCGATCGCCTCGCGGACCGCGTCCGTCTCGATGCCGCTGTTGATGCCCCAGTAGTAGAAGATCACCGACAGGATCACGATGACGACCGTGTCCCAGGGCGCCTTGAGTACGTTCGAACCGGCGAACGTCGATGCACCCAGGTACGAGACCAGGCCCATGGCGATGAGGTATCCGACGAGCCAGATGCCGGACTTGACCTCCTGTGCCTTCGAGCCGCCGCTGAAGTACATGATCAGGTAGATCACGACGCCGATCACGATCGCGCCCAGCGCGTATTCGTTGTACGTCCAGCTCGCCCAGTAGATGATCAGGCTGCCGATGACGAACGCCAGCAGCGCGATGACGTTCGCGCCGCCGATCTTGATCGGCCGCGGCAGGTTGGAGGCCGTGCGCCGAAGGACCATCAGGGCCACGGGGCCGATCGCGTAGGCGAAGAAGCCTGTGATCGACACGAAGCCGATGATCTTCGACCAGGCCGGGAAGGGGCCGAGGGAGATGATGCCCGCCACGAGGTTCACCCAGAGCGCCACGGTCGGTACCGCGAACTTCTTGTGCAGGCCCTTCAGCCCCGGGGGCAGGTAACCGTTCTCCGCCAGAGCGAAGACGAGTCGGCTGGTCGACGCGGTGTAGACGACACCGGTGCCTCCCGGGGAGACGACGCCGTCGATGTTCAGTAGAACCGCCAGCCAGCTGAGTCCCACGACCGACGCGATGCCGGCGAACGGAAGGCTGCCGAACAGCGTGTCCTTCGAGATGTTCGCCCAGCCGTACTTGGCCAGGTCGGCCGGCGGAATGCCGACGATCAGGGCGATCTGAAGCAGCAGGTAGACGCCGAGCCCGATCACGATCGCGAGCACGACGGCGCGCGGCACGTCGCGCTGCGGGTTCTTCGCCTCGCCAGCCATGTCAATCGCTTGGCGGAATCCCAGCAGCGAGAAGAGGATGCCAGACGTCCCGACTGCCGTAAGGGCACCCGAGATCTTGAACGGCATGAAGCCACCCGCGGCTGCGTTCGAGAAGTTGCCGAAGTGGGCGGCGGCGACGATCAGGATCAGCGCCGTGCCGGCCGGCACGACGAGCTTGACCCAGGTCACGGTGGTGTTGACGCGCTTGAACCACGTCACGCCGAAGTAGTTGACCAGGAAGAACACGACAGTGAACCCTGCGGCGACGAGGAAACCAAGGAACGATACGACGCCGCTCGGGGTGTAGAGGCCGTGGATGCTGCCGCTCAGCACCTGTGTGATGGCCAGGGCCTCGGCGGGCGAGACAGTCACGTACGTGAGCCAAGCCGCCCAGCCCATCAGCCAGCTGACCAGTGAGCCGTGGGAGTACTGCGGGTAGCGCGCAACGCCGCCCGCCTCCGGCAGCATGCCGCCGAGTTCGGAATAGACGAGGCCGATGAGGAGCACGGCGACGCCACCCACGATCCAGGAGAGGATGGCCGCGGGGCCGGCGGACTGAGACGCGTACAGCGATGCGAAGATCCAGCCGGAGCCGATGATTCCACCCAGTGAAGCGAAGGTCAGGTCGACGAGACCCAACTCGCGCTTGAAGCCGGACTTGTTCACCTATCTTTCCTCCTTTGCGAACCCGCCCCCCTGCAGCGGACGTATGGCGGGTTGCCCGGCGCGTACCGTGGCCCCCGACTCCATCGCGCCTCACCTGCGGGAGCGGACTTCCTGCCGCCTCCGCACTTGCCAGTGCCCTACGAAAGGGACTCATAGAATCGCTTCGCCCGCGAACCGCCGGCGTGGAGGATGCACTCACTCATGAAGTAGGACCGATGATGCAGGAGCACCAGAACACCCAAGGGGATGAGCGCGGCTTCGGCCCAACGGCCGATCCGCATCGCGCATCCCACGAACCTCGGAACGGCAACTTCCCCGACGAGCAGCGCAGAGCGAATTGCGGAGGCGGATCCGAGAACATCGGGAAGGGCAAGGTCACTCACCGAAGCGTCGGAAGCGCACAACCCTTTGCCCAAGGATCAACGCACTGGGGCCGCATGCACCACTTCCTTCCCATCCGGCGAGGTCGACATCGGTCAGATGACCATCCCGCACGGAAGTTGAGCATGTGTATTCTCGCACGTCGCCGGATTTCCTTTGAGCTGTCCCGGAAAGTGACGGTGGAATTGACTGAGAGATGCCGAGCCGGGTTCGGAGAGTCCGATATCCCGCGCCCCTTCCGCCGGAAGGGGCGCGGCTTCTACGGCCCGGCCGCGTTCGTGGTCGCGTCGCGGACCCTCGTCGGCGTCGCCCTCTACGCGTACGGCGTGTCGACCTTCGCGGACGACACGTCCCTCTACTCGTGGAAGTACGTCAAGGCGGGCATCTGGCCCGTTGTCTACATCGTCGCGATGCTGATCCTGACCTACATCGGCTCGTCGAATTTCGGCGCGCCGCACCAGCTGATCCCCTACCCGTGGGACGTGCTGGTCGTAGCGATCGTCGCGCTCGCCTTCTACTACTGGGGCGTGGCGAGCGGCATCCCGACCATCGAGTCCGAAGACAAGCTGAGGGAGTTCGCCGCCGCAGGCAAGACCGCTTCGGCCGACTGATCCTCCCTAGGCATGGGAAGGGCCGACCTCCGCGAGGAGGCCGGCCCTTCTTCAGTGCTTGCGCTACTCCGCCTGCGCTGCGAGTTCGACGATCGCATCCGCGTAGATGCGCGCGGCGCGCAGCAGGTCTTCGACGAACACGTGCTCGTCCGCCTGGTGCGCCACGTCGGGGCGCCCAGGCAGCGCAGGGCCGAAGGCCACCGCGTGTCCGAGGGTGCGGGCGTACGTGAGACCGCCCATGGTGAGGGGCGGCGTCATGTCGCCCGTGTGCCGCCGGTAGACGGCGAGCAGGCGCTGCACGAGGGGATCCTCGGGAGAAACCCAGTGCACTGGCGCGTGAAACTCCGTCACGACCCGTACGCCGAGCGGGCGCAGGCGCTCCTGCACCCGCGATGCGATCTCCATCCCGTCGACGCCGCGGGGGAAGCGCACATCGAGCCAGATCCGGGTGCCCGTGGCATCGTGGCGGACGACGCCCAGGTTCACGGTGAGGCGGCCGAGGTCCGGCTCCTCGTGGGCGATGCCAAGCGCCGTACCGTCCGTGTCTTCGGCGAGCAGGTCGAGGAGTGGGTCCGCGATCTGGTCGTGGAATAGGCGCACGGCCTCGCGCACGGCGTTCGTGCCACGCTGCGGCACGGACGCGTGGGCGCCCTCTCCGAGCACCTCGTAGCGGCGACGTGGGTCCGCGTCGTCCGGCACGAGCTGGATGCCCATCTCGAGCGCCCGCTCGGCGATGAGGGCCATCGGAACGGGCTGCGCGAGTTCGAGGCGCGCGCGGTCCGGGACGACGTTCGGCTGCAGCCCCGCCTCGAGGAGGTAGCGCTGCGGTACGCGCGGATCGCGTTCGAGGCGCAGGGTGAGGCCGCCCTTCTCGCCGTGGACGAGGGGGAAGTCGGAGTCGGGGGTGAAGCCGAGCGTCGGACGCTCGGCGACCTGCAGATAATGTTCCATGCAACTCCAGTAGCTCTCTTCGTCGCCGCCGGCGATCAGGCGCACGCGGCGCCCGAGCGGTGGGCCATGCTGCGCGACGGCGGCGAGTGCGCACAGCGCTGCGGCCGCCGGCCCCTTGTCGTCCAGGGCGCCGCGGCCGAAGAGCCGACCGTGCTCGACGACGCCGCCGAGCGGCGAGACCGTCCAGCCGTCGCCCTCCGCGACGGTGTCGAGATGCACCAGGACGCCGACGATCTCCTCGCCTTGCCCGATCTCGACCTCGATGGCGTAGCCGTCGTAATCGCGCACGGTCCTGAGTCCGAGTCGCTCGGCCTCGCCGCGGAAGGCGTCGAACGCGTGGCGCACGCCCATGCCGAAGGGCGCGCCGGGCTGCGGTGCTTCACGGATCGAACGGACGCGGATCAGGGAGCGGGCCACCCGTACGATGTCGTCGGACGAGATCTGCCAGTCCATGCTGCGCACCTCTTCTCTCCGTGGAAACCACGCATCACTTCCCCAGAGCGGGCTCGGTTCCTGCCTTGCGCGCTGCGAGCAGGGCGGCCGCCGCGGCCAGGGCGATCATCCCGGCGAGGCTCTCCCAGGCGACGGCGAAGCCGCCGAGGCGCGCCACTTCTCCGATCAGCGGCGGGAAGGCGATCGATCCTGCGAAGACCGAGGCGCCGATCAGCCCGAGGGCGCGCGCGGCGTGGTCCGGCGCCACCCGCTCTCCCGCCCAGGTGAGCAGCAGGGCGTTCCAGCCGATCGCGCCCATACCGGTCACGAAGTATAGCGCGAGGCGCAGCACGTAGGGAACGCTCGGACCCAGCCGCGCTGCGAGCAGGAGCCCTGCGGCGCCGACGATCGCCGAGAGCGCGATCACGACTGGCCGGTTGCCGAAGCGGTCGCTTACGGCGCCGAAGGCCACGCGGCCGACGACGCCGCCGACCTGCGCGGCCGCGAGCAGCGCTCCCGCGCCCACGAGTCCGACGGTTCTCGCCTCCGCCTCGACGGTGTATGTCAGCAGGCCATACTGCCCGGCTGCGAGGCAGAACGCCAAGAGCGATGGGATGACCAGCCGGAGGAGGTCGCGGCCGAGCGGCGAGAGCGGGGCGGCGGTCTGCGGCGGCAGCTTCGGCACCTGCAGCGCGAAAGAGAGGCCGAAGACGGCCGCGACGAGGGAGAGAAACAGCCACGGGGTGAACGGGCCGTGGGCAACGGCGAACGCGGGCAGCAGGGCGGCGGCGAGCGCCGCGCCGATCGGGACGCCGGTCTGTCGAATGCCCATCGCCGTGCCGCGGCGCGGGCCGGTGAAGCGGAAGAAGATGGCCCGCGCGCCGCCGATCGGGACGGCGCCAAGCGTCAACCCGACGAGCGTGAGTGCGAAGAGCACCATGAGGTATCCGTGCGAGAAGGTGAGCACCAGCGCCGCCAGAGGGGCGAGGCAGGCGGTCAGGATCAGCACGGGACGGGGGCCGTAGCGGTCGATCGCCCGGCCGCCGGCCAGCATGGCGATCACGACACCAAGTGACGTGGCGCTCACGAGGCCGCCCGACTGGGGCAGGCTGAGGCCGAGGTAGGAACGGAAGGCGAAGCTCAGGACTGCGATGCCCTGTTGGATCGTGGACGCGCCGACCTGCGCCACCGTTGCGAAGAGGAGAAACGGGATCCCGAGGTCACGCATGCGGCGCAGTGCCAAGTTTTTCTCACCGAAAATGCCTTTCCGTTCGGGAGACGTGTTCTCCTGCCTGCGGACGGGCTAGGAGAGTCGACTGGGCGGGGCGAAGTCGCGTAGGGCAGCGGAGGTGAGCGCGATGGGCCGTCAGAGCATCACCGTCGTCCGACCGCTCGGGCAGCGGCCGAGCCCGCCGCAGTCGACCCCCAGCGCGATCGAGACCCTGCGCGGACTCGTAGGGCTGCACGAGGTCAAGGAGACCGTGGAGGAGATCCTGTCGCTGCATCGGGTCGACGTGCGACGCGGCGAGATGGGCCTGCGCACGCAGCCGCAGACGCTGCACATGGTGTTCTGCGGCAATCCCGGGACCGGCAAGACGACGGTCGCGCGCCATCTAGGCGCCGTGTTGCGCGAGGCCGGCGTGCTGAGCCGTGGGCATCTCGTGGAGGCGGAGCGCGCGGACCTCGTGGGCGAGTATATCGGCCACACCGCCCAGCGCACGCGCGCGCTGGTGCAGCGTGCGCTCGGTGGCGTCCTGTTCATCGACGAGGCGTACGCCCTGGCGCGGGGTGGGGAGCGCGACTTCGGCCGCGAGGCGATCGACACGCTCGTGAAGGAGATCGAGGACCGTCGGCGCGACCTCCTGCTGATCCTGGCCGGCTACCCGCAAGAGATGGACGGCTTCCTGCGCAGCAACCCGGGCCTCGTCTCGCGACTGCCGATCATCCTGAACTTCCCCGACTACTGCGTGCAGGAACTGATGGAGATTGCGGACAGCCTGTTGCGCGAGCGCGATTACCAGATGGATGAGGCGGCGCGCCGCGAACTCTCGGAGGGGCTGCGCAGACTCCTCTCGCAGGGGCGCACGAGCGAGGGCAACGCGCGCCTCGCCCGCAACGTCGTGGAGTCGGCGATCCGCCGGCACGCGAAGCGCCTCGACCAGAAGGCTCTGGCGAGCCGCCAGGAGCTCTCTCGCATCCTGCGCGAAGACCTGCCCGATCTGCAGCGCCTGACCGCCTCTGCCGCCCGGGGCGACTTCGAGGCGCAGGCGTGAACGCAGCGCCGCGCGCAACGCGGCGGCCGGCCTTCGCCGATCGCGCGCATGCGCGCGCGCCGACCGGCGGAGGCTACCCGGCAGGGAGCCTGAGCGGCTCCGCGGAATCCCACGCCTGCGGGGGGAACGAAGCAGGGTGGAACATTACTTTTCAGACACGCCGACTGCGCCCTCGGAAGAGCAGGAGGTCGTCCTGCAAGTCCTGGGCGAGACGCTGCGCTGCACGACGGACAGGGCGGTCTTCTCCGGCAAGGGCCTCGACGAGGGGACGCGCATCCTGCTCGAGACGGCACAGGTGGAGCGCGGAGCGCACGTCCTCGATCTCGGCGCCGGCTGGGGTGCCGTCGCCGTGGCGCTCGGCGTGCACTACGGGTGCACGGCCGTCTGCGTCGAGCGCAACGAGCGGGCTGCTGCACTCTGCGCGCGCAACCTCGAGCGCAACCGGGTGCAGGGGAAGGTGCTCGTGGGAGACGGACTCGCGCCGGTGGCGGCACAGGACTTCGATCTCGTGCTGCTGAACCCGCCGATCCGTGCCGGCAAGGCGGTCTACTACCCCTGGCTCGCGGGCGCGCGCGCGCATCTTCGGCCGGGCGGCGCGCTCTGGGTCGTCGTGCGTACGAGCCAGGGCGCGAAGAGCCTGCGGCGCGAGCTGGAGGCGCACTACAGCGAGGTGCGCGACGCCGCGATCGAGCACGGCTACCGCGTCTACTGCGCGAGATAGCGCACGAGCCAGTCCAGTTCGAGCGCGAGCCGCGCGCTCTGTGCGGCGGACCGCCAGTCCCGCACGGGACCCCGCTCCTCGGGGAACACCCGCAGTTCGAGTGCGGCGTGCGCGAGACCTTCTGGGAGCACGTCCGGGCCTGTGGGCGCGTCGGCGCCCGCGAGGAGCAGGACGGCAGGCCCGGTGCCCGGATGCGTCCTCGCGCTTACGGCGCTGTCGGGCGCGCTTGGCACGCTCGTGAAGACTGCCGCGAGGGCGCGGGTATCCCAGAGCAGGGGCAGCGCCGACCACGCGTCCCGTCCCTCCGCCACGACGCCGAAGCGCTGCGGATCGAGACCCGGGTGCTGGGCGAGCGCCGCGCGGTAGGCGTCCGGGAGCGCGCCGGCTGGCGCTGCGATGACGGCGAGCCCGGCCGCGCAGATGGCCTGCGCCTGCGCGCAGAACCCGCAGGGCGCGTCGCTCGCTAGGAGTACGGCCGTGGCGCGAACTCGTCCTGGCGGCAGGTAGGCCCAGGCAGGGGCGCCGCCCGGAATGCGCAGGCGCTGTGGCGTCGTGCGACGCACACCGGCGAGCGCGGGATCTTCGTGCCGTGAGCGCAGCCGCAGGCGACCCGACAGGTCGCGCAGTTCGAAGTGTGCCGGCTCGCCAGGGCCTTCGACCACGAGCGCAGCGAGGCTGCAGGCCTCATCGAGCGCGAACCGCACAGTGCTGCCCTCGGCGGGCAGGCGCATGCGCCAG
>JAJYTV010000025.1:0-1444 GCA_021792885.1 Bacillota bacterium | reverse complement strand
CGCGAGGACGTAGAGCCACGATCCGCCTGGCTCGAAGGCCGGTGCCTGGTCCTGCGCCGGCAGGAAGTCCAGGGCGTCCGCGCTGTAGGGCGTCGGCTCGCCGCCTCCTGCAGGCACGGTGTAGACGCCCGGCACCAGGGGGCCAGGCGGCATCGCCGCAAAGGCGAGCGCGCTGCCGTCGGGAGCGTACGCGGCCGGACCCGGCGCGAAGGAGGAAGGCACGAGGCAGCGCACCGCGCCGCCGTCGCTGGGTGCGGTCGCGAGACAGGGGGTGGATTCGTGCGGCTGGCGGGCGAGGAATGCGACCTGGCGGCCATCCGGCGAGAAGACCGGGTGGGAGCAGTCGACGCCGCCCGGCGAGATCTCGCGCCAGGTACCGTCGAGCTGCAGGACGAGTAGCGCCCGAAGGGTAGTGGACGGCGCGGGGCGGCCCTCGTCGCCGTTCGCGAGGGGAAGCGGGCCTTCGGGACCGCATGGCGCGATCGCGGCGATCGCACGGCCGTCGGGGGACCAGGCGTACTGCTCGACGCCGTGGCGCAGCCGCGTGAAGGGCATTGCCTCGCCGCCGCGGCGGTCCAGGAGGAAGATCTGCGCGGCGCCTTGTGGACCGCGCAGGAACGCGATCTCGGTGCCGTCCGGAGAGTAGCGCGGCGCAACATCGTGCGGTCCCCGCGTCAGCGGCTTCGGCTCTCCGAGGTCTCCGTCGCCGCGCCAGAGTTCGCTCTGGCCGTCAGGCGCAGCGAGCGCGTAGGCGAACTCGTCGCCGGCCGGCGCCACGGCGGCGTCGAGGACCGCGCGCAGGGAGAGAAGATCTGCAGGGCGAAATGGCCGCAAAGGGACACCCCCGTCTAACCGTCTTCGCGCCTGCGAAAGGGACATCCTTCGCGGAGCGGATGATTCGCAACCTGGCAATAAGGAAGGGATCTCCCCGTTGGAGCGGGCACTGCTCGTCTACGCCGGGCCGTTGCGCGGCGAGGACCTCGACTTCTACCTCGATGAGCTCCGCGGACTTGTGCACGCGGCGGGTGCCGAAGTGGCCGGCGAGGTCGTGCAGGGCATGGCTGACGCGGACCCGCGCAGCTATGTCGGCCGCGGCAAGGCGAAGGAGGCGCAGCAGGACGCCGAGGAGTTCGCCGCGACGCTCGTCGTTGCAGCGCATCCGCTGAGCGCCGCGCAGCAGCGCAATCTGGAGGAGGAGGTGCGCCAGCCGGTCGTCGACCGCACGGCGCTCATCCTCGACATCTTCGCGCAACGCGCACAAAGCAGCGAGGGCAAACTGCAGGTAGAACTGGCACAGCTCGCCTACTGGCTGCCGCGGCTGCGGCGCAGCGCGGGAAGCCTCTCGCGGCTCGGCGGCGGCATCGGCACGCGCGGGCCGGGCGAATCGAAGATCGAGACGGACCGCCGGCGCATCCGCACGCGCATGGCGGAGATCCGCGGCCGC
>JAJYTV010000024.1 GCA_021792885.1 Bacillota bacterium | reverse complement strand
CTCCGTGCTGCTCGACCAGCCCCTCGGCCCGTCGCTGCTCCTCTTGCGCGACCTCCTGGCAGGCGCGCTGACGATCGGGCTCGCCGCCGCCGCTGGCGGCGGACTCTTCGGCTACCGCTCCGCGCGGCGCATGCTCTGGCCGGTGCAGCGCCTGACGCGGGCCGCGTCGCAGCTGCGGCTCTCCGCCGCGGGGGCCCGCCTGCCGGAGCTCTCCGCCGCCGACGACGAGATCGGTCGGCTGGGGCACGTGCTGAACGACCTGATCGGCGACCTCGAAGCCCAGCGCCAGCGCGACCGCGCCATGCTCGCAGAAGCGGCCCACCAGCTGCGCACGCCGCTGCAGATCGTGCAGGGCAACGCGAATCTGCTCGCGGAGCAGGGCCGCCTGGACACGGCGGAGGCCGGCGAGTCGATCCGCGCCATCCAGCAGGCCGTGCAGGGCATGACGCGGCTGACGAACGACCTTCTCGCCCTCGAATCCGCCCGCCGCGAGCGGCCCGCGGGACGCGACCTCCCGCTGCGGCCGTGGCTTGAGCAGATGGCGGAAGACGCGCGCGCCCTAGCGCCGGGACTGCAGATCGAGCTCGCCGGGATCGCACCCGAACGCATCGCGACGGACCAGCAGCTCCTCGAGCGCGCCTACTGGGCGGTGCTTGAGAACGCGCTGCACTACACGCCGGAAGGCGGCAAGGTGGTACTCGGCTGCAAGGCGACGACCCGCTCCGCGCACCTCTACGTGCAGGATACGGGCCCCGGGATCGCGGAGGACGAGCTGCCGTTCGTCGCCGACCGCTTCTTCCGCGGCCGTGCCGGACGCGGCAAGACCGGTACCGGTCTAGGCCTCGCAATCGCGAAGGCGCTCGCCGAAACCCTGGGCGGCGACCTCGATCTCGCGTCGCGCGTCGGGCAGGGCACGACGGCGACCCTTGTGCTGCCCCTCTGAGTCGAGGCCGAGGTGGTGCCGGGCGAATGCACCGGCTCGTGCCGCGGTCCGGTAACCGGTGCCCTGCACGACGCCGGGCAGGACCGCGCAGCGCAGGGGCTCTCGCGCGAGCGCGAACGTCAGTTCGGCCGCATGGAGTGGCGAGAGATCGGTCCATCCGACCGTCGGCAGGAGGGCGGCCGCGCGCAGGACGCCGCCCACCCCGCTCCGCGGCAGGGCGGCGGCGAACGCCCGCACGAGCAGCATCTCGCGCCGGAGCCTGGCAAGGTCGGCGCGCGGGTCGCCCGGCAGCGCGCGCACCATTGCCATCGCCCCCTGCCCGTCGATGCGCCGCACGCCCGACCCTCCCGGTGGCAGGGCCACTCCTCCCACCGCGTCGACGAGCGCCCGGAAGCCGCGCCGGTCGAGCAGGACATGGTGCGCGGGACGAACCCCGAGGGTTTGCTCGAGGGCTGCGTCCAGGAGGTTCGTACCGCCTGCGCGCAATGCCTTGGCCGGCGTCGTCACGGAACCGGACGGCAGGCGCAGCACGCTCTGCCGGGGCACCCAGAGAGCGCGGGCGCTTCCCCCCTCCTGGCGCAGCAGCACGACGCTGTCGGCGGCGCGCCGCACGCTTTCGAGGGCGGTCCCGTGCCCTTCCACCTCCTCGACGCCGATCAGCGCCGTCACGTCCTGCGCCGCCGCAGGTGAAGGCGCCGCCGAGAGGGAGAGCAGGAGACAAAGTGCAAGCATGGGACACCTCCAGGAGGAGGATGCCCCGATCATTCCCTATCCGGCCGAACGCAGCCCGAGCAGCGCCCGGATCGTCTCCTCGGACGCCCCTGCCGAGCGCATCAGCTGGAGCGCGGTGGCGCGCAGCGCCTGCACGGAGACGGGGCGGCCGATTCCCGCGCGCCGCGCGGCGCGCGCGCAGACGTACTGCACGCCGCGGGCCGAGAGGCGCCCTCCCGCGCGGTTGGTCCAAAGTGGCCCCCCGCAGGGCCGGGTGCGCAGGTGCTTCTCCAGGAGGCTGGCCGCGTCGTTGGAGAGCGGGACGAGGCGCTCCGCGTGCGGGCGCGCGCTCACCCGCAAGAGCAGTCGATGGAAGTCGAGATCGTTGCAGTTGAGGGCGGTCAGCTCTGCGAGCGTCAACCCGTTGTGCACGAGCAGGAGCAGCATCAGCGCGTCGCGCAGGGGCGTCCTGCTGTCGGCCGTGGCCGCGCGCACGAGCGACTGGGCTTCGTGCAGGCGCAGCCCGCGCACGCCGCGGCGCGGCCCGCCCGGGTAGCCGACCTCGCGCGATGGATCGCGGGCGAGCCCCGCCTGCCGCCACGTGGAGCGGTAGAGCGCCCGCACCGCCGCGAGCCGGCGGGCGATCGTCGCGGGCGCATTGCGGCGTTCGGCCTGCAGGTGTTCCAGGTAGGCCTGCACCCCCAGCGCGGCGCACGCTTCGAGCGTCAGGTCCCCTTGCGCCGTGGCGGTCGCCGCGCCGCAGTACCGCCCGTAGAGGCGCAGATCGGCCCGGTAGGCGGCGATGGTCTGCAGGTTGCGGTCCCGGGAGCGGAGTTCCGAAAGGGCGAGTTCCACAGCCTCCGAAAAAAGCAATTCTGCTACCCCCAGTGAGTCGAAGGATAGCAGAAACTGCCATATCGTGGAATTGTCTAGCGGCCCTCTTCTTCCGCTTTCGCGCGCGCCTTGTGGATCTTCTTGCGTTCTTCCGCGTCGAGCACGGTCTTGCGCACCCGCAGTGTCTTCGGCGTCACCTCGAGAAGCTCGTCGTCCGCGAGGAACTCGAGCGCGTCCTCGAGGCTCAGGATGCGCGGCGACTGGAGCCGGATCCCCTCCTCCGCCGTCGCGTTGCGCACGTTGGTGACGTGCTTGCGCTTGCAGACGTTGAGGTCCAGATCCTTCTCGCGCGTGTGCTCCCCCACCACCATCCCGTGGTAGACGGAGGTCTGGGGGCTGATGAAGAACGTCCCGCGGTCCGCGAGCTGGTCGAGCGCGTACGACGTGGCTTCGCCCGTTTCCGACGCGACGAGGCTGCCGCGGTTGCGGCCCGGCGGCGGCGGCCCGGCCGGACCGTAGCCGGCGAAGACATGGTGCATCGTGCCGTAGCCCTTCGTCGCGGTAAGGAACTCTCCCCGGTAGCCGATCAGCCCGCGCGACGGGATGCGGAAGCGCAGCCTGCGCCCCTCACCGCCGACGTTCTCCATGTCGAGGAGCTCCCCGCGGCGCCGGCCCACGCCTTCCATCACCGGGCCGATGTGCGCCTCAGGCACGTCGACCACCAGTTCCTCGAAGGGCTCCTGGACCGCATCCCCGGAGCCGCGCAGGATCACCTCCGGACGCGAAACGGCGAGTTCGAAGCCCTCGCGCCGCATCGTCTCGATCAGGATCGAGAGGTGCAACTCGCCCCTGCCCGCGACGACGAACGCGTCGGGGCTGTCCGTCTCCGCGACGCGCAAGGCGACGTTGCGCTCGAGTTCCCGCATCAGGCGGTCGCGCAGGTGGCGCGAGGTGACGAACTTCCCTTCGCGCCCGGAGAAGGGCGAGTCGTTGACGCGGAAGGTCATGGTGAGGGTCGGTTCGTCCACCGTCAGCACCGGCAGTGCCTGCGGTTCCTCCCCCTCCGAGATCGTCTCGCCGACGAAGATGTCCGCAAGGCCCGAGACGGCGGCGATCTGCCCGGCGGAGACCGACTCGACCGGGACCCGCTCGAGGCCCTGGTAGACGAAGAGCTTCGCCACCTTGCCCTGGGTCCTCGAGCCGTCGCGGTGCATCGACCAGACCGACTGGCCCAGCGCGATCTCGCCGCGATGCACCCGGCCGAGCGCGATGCGGCCCAGGTAGTCGTCGTAGTCGAGCGAGGAGACGAGCATCTGCAGGTCGCCCGCAAGCGCCTTCGGCGCCGGCACGGAGCGCAGGATCGTCTCGAACAGCGGGCGCAGGTCGCTTCCCGGCTGCTGCCAGTCGAGCGAGGCGGTACCCGCGCGCCCGGAGCCGTAGAGCACCGGGAAGTCGAGCTGGTCCTCCTCGGCGCCGAGCGCGATGAAGAGGTCGATCACGCCGTCGAGCGCGTGCGGCGGGTCGGCGTCCGGCCGGTCTACCTTGTTCACGAAGACGATCGGGCGCAGCCCGACGTCGAGCGCCTTGCGCAGGACGTAGCGGGTCTGCGGCATGGGGCCCTCGGCGGCGTCCACCACGAGCAGCGCGCCGTCGACCATGCTGAGGATGCGCTCCACCTCGCCGCTGAAGTCGGCGTGGCCCGGCGTGTCGACGATGTTGATCGTGTGCCCGTGGTAGACCACGGCCGTGTTCTTCGCGAGGATCGTGATCCCCCGCTCGCGCTCGAGCTCGTTGCGGTCCAGCACGCGTTCGGACACCTGCTGGTTCTCGCGGAACACCCCGCTCTGGCGCAGCATGGCGTCCACCAGCGTCGTCTTGCCGTGGTCGACGTGTGCGATGATGGCGATGTTGCGGATGTCGTCCCTGCGGGCTTCGCCTTGCGGCGCGCCCGGCGTCGATGCCTGGTCCAGGGTTGGTCCTCCAGTCTTCCTGCGGCGAAAGGTTCGCCAAACTTCGGCAGCCGCGCTGCCAACGCTTTAGTCTACCATGCCGTGGCAACCAGCAACAGCGATGGGTTCAGGCCGATGTGCGCGCCAGCACGAGCTGGCGGAAGCGCTCCCCGCGCTCCTCAAAGTTGCGGAAGGCGTCGTAGGAGGCGGCAGCCGGCGACAGTAGCACGGTGTCACCTGGCTGCGCCGCGCGCGCGGCGGCCTCCACCGCCGCGTCGAACCCGTCGAAGAGCTGCGCCGCGATCCCTTGTGCGTCAAGCAGTGGCAAGAGGGTCTTCCCTACCGGCCCGAAGAGGCACGCAAAGCGGACGTCCTTGGCGCTTCGCGCGAGCTCGTGGTAGTCGAGATGCTTGTCGTAGCCGCCTGCGAGCCAGACGAACGGACCCTCGAGGGCGTCGAAGGCGGCAAGCGCCCGGTCGGGTGCCGTCGCGATCGAATCGTTGACGTAGCGCACCCCGCCCTGCACGGCCACGAGTTCGAGGCGGTGCGCGACGCCCTGGAAGCTGCGCAGCTCCTCCGCGATCGCGGACTCCTCCGCGCCCGCGGCGCTGGCCAACAGGGCGGCCGCCAGCGCGTTCTCGACGTTGTGGCGGCCGGCGAGGCGCAGCTCCGCCACCGGCAGAACGCGCCTGCCGTGCAGGACGATGTCTCCCGCCGCGACGCACGCATCGGCGGGAGCGCCTGCATCGAAGCACTCCACCCGCCCGCGCAGCGGCGGCGCCGATGCGAGGAGCGCGGCGTGCAGGACGAGGACGCCCTCTTCTCCCTGGAAACGCGCGATGCGCCACTTGCTCTCCGCGTAGTCCTCGAACGACGGGTGGATGTCGAGGTGGTTCGGCCGGATGTTCAGGAGGCCTGCGATCTCGGGGCTCGCCTGAAGGAGCTGGAAGGAGGAGAACTCGGCGACGTACAGCTCGATCTGCTGTTCGTCGCCGAGCGCCTCGCTGAGCGGTCGCCCGATGTTGCCGCAGACGGCCGCGGCGATGCCTTGGCGCGCGAGCATCCGCCCGACGAGCGTCGTCGTCGTCGTCTTGCCCGCGGAGCCGGTGATCCCGAGCACGGGACGCCGGCGCCGGGCGAAGAAGTAGGCCGTCTCGGACGTGAGGACGGTGCCGTCCGCGCCGAGTGCGGCGAGGGCGGGCAGGTCTTTGCGCATGCCGGGCGTGAGGAAGGCGAACTCCGGGCGCAGGGCACGAAGCGCCTCGAGATAGCCTGCGCCGAAGCTCCCCTCTCTCCCGTCCTCGCGGGCGCGCGCGGCCGCCTCCTCGCTCTGGTCGAAGGCGAAGACCTGCGCGCCTTCCGCAGCAAGCCGCAGGGCCAGCGCGCGATGGGCGCGTCCGTAGCCGACGAGCGCCGCCCGCCTGCCGCGCAGGCTCTGCGGCAGCATCAGGCCCCGAGCGCCTTCGCGACCCGGGTCAGTCCCTCGCGGATCTGCTCCTCGCTCGTCGCGTAGGAGAGGCGGACGTACTCCGGCATGCCGAACCCGCTGCCCGGAACGATGGCGACGCCGGTCTCCTCGAGGAGGTAGGCGGCCAGCGCGTCGCCGCTGTCGAAGTGGAGTCCCTTGGGCGGCGACTCGAGGAGCTGGCGCACGCGCGGGAAGCAGTAGAACGCACCGCGCGGCACGTCGACCTCGAAACCGGGCAGCCGGCGCAGGAGATCCACCATCAGGTCGCGGCGGGCCGCAAACGCCCGCACCATGCCCGGCAGGGCGGCGTCGTCTCCCTGCAGGGCAGCGAGCGCGGCGTACTGCGCGACCGAGTTCGCGTTCGAGGTCGACTGGCTCTGAAGGCTCGAGACGGCGCTTGCCAGCTTGAGGTCCGACGTGAGCAGCCAACCGATCCGCCAGCCGGTCATCGCGTAGGTCTTCGACACCGCGTCGACGACGATCGTCGCCTCGCGGGCGGCCGGACTCGCGCTCGCCGGCGAGCGGTGCTCCGCCCCGTCGTAGACGAGCTTGCCGTAGACTTCATCGGAGATGAGTGCGATGCCCCGCGCGGCAGCCCATTCGGCGATGCGCACGACCTCGTCCGGCTCGAGCACTGCCCCCGCGGGGTTCTGCGGCGAGTTGAGGACGACGGCGCGCGTGCGCTCGGTGGTGGCCGCCTCGAGGTCTGCGAGCGTGAGGCCGAAGCGGCGCTCGAGCCCGACCGGCACCACGACCGGCCTCCCTCCCGCGAGGACGATCTGGTCCGGGTAGGTGACCCAGTAGGGTGCGGGCACGATCACCTCGTCGCCCGGGTTGAGCAGGGCCTGGAACAGTTCGTAGAGCGCCTGCTTCGCGCCGGCCGTGACGACGACTCCCGCCTCCGGGTAGGAGGTTCCCTGCTCCCGCAGGAAGCGCTCCGCGATCGCCTTGCGCAGTTCCGGAATGCCGGCCACGGGCGTGTACTTGGTGCGTCCGGCGCGCAGGGCGGCGATCGCCGCCTCCTTGACCGGTTCCGGCGTGTCGAAATCCGGCTCGCCGACGCCGAACGAAATCACCGAACGGCCGGCGCGCTGCATCTCTTTGGCTTGCGCGTCCAGCGCCATCGTCGGGGACGGGCGGAGCAGTGAAGTGCGCTCAGCGAGTCGCATCGAGGTAGCCCCTTTCCTTCAGCCAGTTGCGCAGTCGAAACTCCGACACTTTGCCGGACTGCACCTCGATGCCGTCGATCTCCACGATCGGGACCCGCAGCGCGCGCGGATCCGCAGCGTCCACCTCGACCGTCTGCACCGTCAGCGGCACATCCCTCATGATGCGCGAGAGCGCCGCCCTGGCCTTCTCGCACAGGCTGCAGTCCTGCTTCGTGAGCAGCACCGCGGACGGTGCAGGCGCCGTACGATCCAACCGATCCCCTCCCTCGCGCAGCCGGCGGGCGACGACGCCCCCGACCCGTCCAGATTCGCGGGCGCTGAGGCCTCCCCAGCCTTCCGCCGCCAACTTATCCCACAGCCCCAGCTCGCGGACCACCTGCTCTTTGAGAAGGCGCATCCTGCGCTCTTGGGCCGTCTCTTCCTTCGCCTTCTTGTGCTGCGCTCCCTGCGCGCCTGCCATCGGCACACCTCCAGGTCTAAGGTTCTCCAAGAATCCTGGGGCAATTGCCAGCGAGCGGGCAATTGGCACAGCGCGGCTCCTTGCGGCAGTAGGAGCGGCCGTGTTCCACGACCGCCGCGTGCAGGGCCCGCGCGCGCGAAGGGTCTTCGCGGATCACAGACAGCATGGCGTCCCTGATCGCGGCGTCTTCGGCGGAGGGGACGGCACCGGTGCGGACGAACAGCCGGCGCGCGTAGGTGTCGACGACCGGCTCCCTTCCGCCGAGGGCATAGACCATCACGGCCGCCGCCGTCTCCTCCCCGATGCCGCGCACCGCGCGCAGAACCCGCAGCTGCTCTTGGCGCGCGAGCCGCCCAACCGCCTGCATGCCGCCCAGCGCGTGCACCGTGGCGGCGAAGCCCTGCAGGTAGCGCGCCTTCTGGTGGTGGTAGAGCGCCGGGCGGACGGCGAGCGCGACCTCCTCCTCCCGCGCGGCGGCCAGGGCGGCGGGATCGAGCAGCCCGCGCTGACGAAGCCCCTCCACCGCCTGCGCGGCGTTGCGCCAGGAGACGCCCTGCACCAGGATGGCCCCGATGGCCGTCTCGAAGGACGACTGCGACGGCCACCAGCCCCCTGCCGGGTAGAGCGGCGCGAGCTGCGCGAAGAGATCCTCGGGGCTCATGCGCTCGCGCTGCCCAGCCTTCGCAGGGCGAAGAGGGTCCAAAGGCCCGCGATCCCTGCAAGGCCGAAGGCGCCGAGCGGGCCCAAGACTCCTGCCACACTGCCGGCGACGACCGGCCCCAGCGCTGCGGCGAGGCCGGAGACCGTGCCCACGACGCCGAGCGCCGCGCCAGCGGTCTGCGGCGCGACGCTCTCGATGCGCAGCGTGCCGAATGCGATCAGGGCCAGCTGGTAGAAGAGGAAGGATGCCATGAGCACCACCACCATCGGGAGAAAGCCGCGCAAAAGCAGCCACGCCCCCAACAGCCCGAGGTGCCCCGCGACGCCGATCCCGAGCGCCCGCGCCGATCCGAGCGCGCTGATGCGCCGCCCGAGCCAGAACGAAAGCGCGACGGCCGGCAGCCAGCCGATCGAGTAGAGAAGGTTGACCTGCGAGGCCCCGAGCCCGCCCACGTCGTGGGCGTAGAGGGCGATGAAGGGGCCGTTCACCGTCAGCGATGCGACGAGCAGGAAGGCGGTCGAGGCGAGCGTCAGATGGCGCAGGCGGCCGTGCAGCGCCTCCCTGATCCGCATCTTCGGGCGGTCGGGGGTGCCGGCGTGCACTTCCCTCAGCATGCGCATGCGCAGGACCGCGGCGATCAGCGAGGCGACCGCCGTCGCCCCGATCAGGCCGCGCGCGTCGACGGCCGGAAGCAGCGCGGCGCCGATGGCGGGACCGAGCAGCGTGGCGAGGCTCGCGGCGAACTGGAACGTGGAGAAGGCCTGCGCGCGGCGCTGCGGGCGCACGGACTCCGCCGTGATCGCGACGAAGGACGGTCCCTGGATGGCGCCGGTGAAGTTCAGCACGATCAGCGCCAGCGCAAGAAGCTGCCAGCTCGTGCTGAGGAAGGCGACGCCGTACAGCGCCGCGGCGGCGAACGTCGGCAGGGCCAGTACGGGTTTGCGCCCATGCCGGTCCGCAAGCTGCCCGCCGTAGATCTGCAGCGCCGAGGAGGCGATGCCGATCAGCGTGTAGACCGCACTGACCTCCAGGCGGTCGGCACCGCGGCGTTCCAGCACGACAGGGAGGACGGGGTACCACGTGTACAGCGTGACGACGATCAGCGCGGTCGTCGCCGAGAGAACGCCGACGTTGCGCGGCGCGGGGTCGCGTTCTCCCCCTGCGGGAAGCTCCCGGCGCTTGAGCAGAGCGATCGCAGGCACAGGACATGCTCCTTCGAAGAAGACGGAAAGGGCGGGGACATTCCCCCGCCCATCGTACCATGGGCATCGCCGCGCGCGTCACGCATTCGCGCCACCGGATGCCGTTCTGATCGTCGCCTCATCCGCGCCCGGATCGCCCGCCGCCCGAAGCCAGGAATGTCTCAGGAGGCCGTGCCGCGAATCGCGTCCCGCCGCTCCTTGGGCGTGCGCTCCCAGACGTCGCGCCCCCGCTCCTCCAAGAGCAGCGCGACGGCCGCGCGGTCGGGCGGCAGGAGCTCCTCGAGCGCGATCTCCCCCGCGACGGCATCGGACATCCGGTTCACCGCGGCCGCGATGTCGCGGAAGCCGCGCCTGCCCGGCCGGTCGATGAAGAGCTGCAACGCGGTCGCCCCCTGGTAGTAGAGGCCTGCGGGCACGCTTTTCATCGCGACGAATACGACGCCCCACGTCTCCGTCGGCTGCAGGTCGCCGCGTTCCCCCGAGAAGCGGATGCCGCGTTCCACATCGCTGCGCCCGTGCAGCACCGCATCGTCGACCTTGGCCTCGCCGTCGCGGACGAGGATGCCCAGCAGCGTCGCCCCGAGCAGGGGATCCTCTGGACGTGCGAACGCCAGCGGCAGTGTCGTCTTGAGTTCGGCCTTGAGCTCGCGGTTCAACCTAGGCACAGCCACTCCCCCATCACACGCGCCCGGTTCGAGCCGATTCTACCACATGCGCGCAGCGCGCCCGTCCGCTTTCCCGAATCCTTCCGCTCCACTATGATGGTGGTACCGTACAATCCAGGTGGTACCGCACAATCCTAGCTTGTAAGGAGCGATCGACGTTTATGATGGTGGTACCGTACAACCCAGGTGGTACCGCACAATCCTAGCTTGTAAGGAGCGATCGACGTTGCCCATCCGCCTCTCGGACCTTCCGCTGCCCGCCGGCAAGAAGGCGCGCCTGCACCGACTGCTCTACCAGTTCGGACCGGCGAACGGGACGTTCTTGCTGCTGCCGATCGACCAGGGGCTCGAGCACGGGCCGCGCGACTTCTTCCCGAACCCTCCCTCCGCCGGCGCGGAGTTCCAGATGAGCATCGCGCAGGCGGGCGGCTACTCCGGCATCGCCATGCAGATCGGCCTTGCGGAGAAGTACTTCCCCGACTACGCCGGCAGCGTCCCGCTCGTGCTGAAGCTGAACGGCAAGACCGAGATCCCGAGCGACGAGGCCCCGCTCTCGCCGCTGAACGCGTGTGTCGAGGACGCCGTCCGCCTCGGTGCGGATGCCGTCGGATACACGCTCTACGTCGGCTCCTCGCGCCAGGACGAGGACTTCCGCCAGTTCGAGACCGTGCGCCGGGACGCCGAGCGCTACGGCATGCCCGTGATCGTCTGGTCCTACCCGCGCGGCAAGGCCGTCGAGGCGCGCGGCGGCAAGGACAGCTTCTACGCCATCGACTACGCGGCGAGGGTCGCGCAGGAGCTCGGCGCCGACGTGGTCAAGCTCAACGTGCCGAAGCACGACGCGGAGAAGGCGAAACTCAGCCCCGCACCCTACAAGGACCTCGCGCTCGACCAGACCGAGATGCTCCGCCACGTCGTGGGCTCTGCGGGCCGCACGCTCGTGATCTTCGCGGGCGGCGAGAAGGGGACCGCCGACGAGGTCGTCGAGAAGGCGGGCGCCGTGCTCGAGGCCGGCGCGACCGGTCTGATCTTCGGCCGCAACATCTGGCAGCGCCCCTACGAGGAGGCTGTCGCGGTCTCCCAGCGGATCCGGCAGCTCCTGCTGCAGCACCCCCGCTGATCCGATCGCTTGACGTCCCGTTCCCGAGTGGTATACGTTATCAGCAGTGATAATCGTTATCAACTCGGGGGCGGTATCATGTTCTCCGTACTGCACGGCGGCTCTGCGCTTCCCTTGGGTCTCAGCCTCGCCTTCGCCCTGCTGCTCGGTGTGGTGCACGGCATCACGCCCGACGAGCACACCTGGCCGATCACGTTCAGCTACGCGGTCGGATCGTATTCGGTGCGGGGCGGCCTCGTGGTCGGCGCGGTGTTCGCGCTCGCCTTCACGCTGCAGCGCGCGGTGCTCTCGGAGCTCGCCTACCTCGGCCTGAGCCGCGTGCTCGCGAGCCCGAGCGTGAACAACCCGGTCTACGTCGCCGTCGGCGTCGCCATGGCGATCGCGGGATACGTCGCGCTGCGACGCGGGCGCGAACACGCGGCGGGCGACGCGCCGCGTCCCTTCGTCTCTCCCGGCATGGCCGCTGTCCATGGCCTCGTCGCCGGCTTCGGCGTCGGCGCCTACGCGCTCGTGCTCTACACGGTCCTGGCGCCGAGCATGCCCGGCCCTGCGCTCGGTTTCCTGCCCGGTCTCCTCTTCGGGATCGGCACGCTGCTCGTGCAGGCCCCGGCAGGAGCCTTGTTCGGCTACTACATGCGGCGCCTGCAACTGCCGGAGCGTTCGATCCAGTCGATCGCGGCGCGCTCCGCCGGCGAGACCCTGCTCTACGGCGGATTCGCCTTCGCGCTCGTCGGCATCGTCGGCATCCTCTGGCCGCAGGCCGTCGCCTGGTCGCTGCCCACCCACATCGCCATCCCGAACCTGAGCTCGATCAACGTCGGACTGATCCTCGTCGTCTTCGTCGTGCTCGGCATCGGCTTCAGCTCGGTATTCTTCGGCATCCGGCGCGAACGCGCACTTCTCGTGCGGAGTTGATCGCATGGCTGAGATGACTTCCGCCCAGCAGGCCCTTCTCGATCGCGTCCTCGAACACATGGTGCGCGCGGGGCACGCCGC
>JAJYTV010000023.1 GCA_021792885.1 Bacillota bacterium | reverse complement strand
CCTCGACGTCGGCTGTCTCATCGTCGACGGACATTGCGTGCGCACACTGCACGCGGAGCAGAACGCGCTGCTGCAGGCGGCCGCACACGGCGTGTCGACCGATGGCGCGACGATCTACGTAACGTCTGAACCGTGCCTTCAGTGCACCAAAATGTTGATAAACGCGCGCGTGCGGCGCATCGTCTACCGCGACGCCTACACAGATCCCCTCGCCAGGGCGCTGCGCGAAGAGGCGGGAATTCTCTGTGAACGGGTCGAAGAGTCAGGCCTGGAGCGCGATGGCGGGGAGGGCGATTTGGAGCGTGGCAGAGACGAAGCAGGTGCATCTTCCGAGACTTGACGGGCTGAGGCCGACCCTGGAATCCACCGCGCTGAAGGTGATGGAGGAAGCGGGAGAACTCGGTGCGGCCATCGGCAAGGTGCGCGGGCTCTCCGGCGAGCGCGTCGACCTGGACGAGCGCGCGGCGATTCACCACGTCGCGGAAGAACTGCTGGATGTCGCCCAGACGGCCGTAACCATGATGTTCGTTCTCGAAGATTCGTACGGAGTAGAAATCGGTAAGATCGTCGAGGCACACGTACAGAAGCTTGTGAGGAAGGGATATTTGCGTCAAGCTTGAGATGCGCTCCGGCGGCAGCCGATTTACGTAGATATATCCTTTGACGTACTCCACCAACGAGCCTACGATAACAGTCGTTTGACTTCGTTACGCAATTGGGGAGTAATTACGCATGCCACAACTATTTGCGGCCCTTCTGGCCGGTGCCATTGTCCTCGCGCTGACGCCGCTCGTGCGTCGTTGGGTGGTCGCGCACGGCTTTCTGAAGCAGCCGGGCGCACGGACCATGCATCGGCGTCCCATGCCGCACATGGGCGGGCTCGCGATCGTCGGAGGCTTTACGCTGACCGCCGTCGCGACGTCCTGGCACACGCCTGGCGTCGTCGGCCTTTTGGCCGGCGGCCTGGTCATCGCTGCGATCGGACTGATCGACGACATCTGGAACCTGCGCCCCTGGCAGAAGCTTTTGGGACAGATCGTGGCCGCCATCGTGCTCGCCGTGTTCGGCGCGCACGTCGGCTGGATCACGAACCCCTTCGGCGGCATCCTCTATACCGGCTTCTGGGGCTACGTGCTGACGGTGCTCTGGGTCGTCGCCGTCACGAACATCCTGAACCTCGCCGACGGTCTGGACGGCCTTGCCGCGGGGCTGACGGCGATCGCGTCGCTCGCGATGCTCGTCGTGCTGCTGCACCAGAACGAAGGCGCCGTGGCGGTGCTGGCGGCGGCGCTCGCGGGCGCGACGATCGGCTTTTTGCGCGACAACTTCGCCCCGGCCAACATCTTCATGGGCGACACAGGCGCGATGTTCCTCGGCTACGTGCTCTCGGCCCTGGCGGTGATCGGCACCGACAAGCAGGAGGCGGCGCTCGCGGTCGGCGTGCCGATCCTCGCGCTCGGACTGCCGTTCTTCGACACGGCCTTCGCGATCTTCCGGCGGCTGCGCGCGCACCAGCCGATCGGCCAGGCCGATCGCGGCCACCTGCACCACCGGCTGATCGACCGCGGCCTCTCGCAGCGCCGCGCCGTCCTGCTGCTCTACACCGTGGCAGTCGCGTGCGGCCTCGGGGCCGTCGCCCTGGTCCTGATGCCGCACCACCTCGGTCTCGTGATCGTGATCTTCCTCGTCCTCGCGCTCGTCGTGATCGGCGCGCGCTCGGGCGTGCTGCGCGTGAAGGAAGACCCGGCGCCCGTGAAGCAGCGCGGGGTTGCGCGTTGAGTTCGCGCCACGTCCTCGCCGTCTTCGGCACCCGGCCGGAAGCGATCAAGATGGCACCTGTGGTGCAGCGCGCGAAGGAGTTCGGCGTCGACTGCCGCATCTGCGTCACGGCACAGCACCGCGGCCTCCTCGACGGCGTGCTCGACACCTTCTCGCTGCGCGCCGACCACGACCTCGACATCATGCGGTCCTCGCAGAGCCTGACCGGCATCGCCACGGCGGTGCTCTCCGGCCTCGAGCCCGTGCTCGCGGACGAACGGCCCGAACTCGTGCTCGTGCACGGCGACACATCGACGACGCTCTACGCGGCGCTCGCCGCCTACTACCAGCACATCCCGGTCGGCCATGTGGAGGCGGGGCTGCGCTCGGGCGACAAGTACAGCCCGTGGCCGGAGGAGATGAACCGCGAGCTCACCGACCGCATCGCGGACCTCCTGTTCGCGCCGACCGAAGGCGCGCGCCAGGCCCTCGTGCGCGAAGGCTGCACGGGCAGGATTTTCGTCACCGGCAACACGGTCATCGATGCGGTGCAGGAGGTCGCAGGGACGCAGCGCAGCCTGCCGAGCCCTGCGCTTGAGGAGATCGCAGGCGCACCGTACCTCGTCGTCGTGGAGACCCACCGGCGCGAGAATCTCGGGGAGCGGCACCGCGCGATGTTCCGCGCGATCCGGCGCCTCGTAGAGCTGCGCGAGGATATCGTCGTCGCGTTCTCGGTCCACCCGAATCCGGCGGTGCGGGAGCCCGCGCGCGAGATCCTCGGCGGGCACCCGCGCATCCACCTTTTGGAGCCGCTCGACTACCCGCCCTTCACGCAGCTCATCTCCCGCGCCAAGCTCGTACTGACCGACTCGGGCGGCCTGCAGGAGGAGTGCCCCGCGCTCGGCGTCCCCCTGCTTCTGCTGCGCGATACGACGGAGCGGCCCGAGGCCATCGAGGCGGGCGTGGTGGAGATGGTGGGATATGAAGAAGAGGACGTCCTGCGCGCGGCGCTTTCTCTGCATGACGACAAGGCGCGCTGGGAGTCGATGGCCAAGGCGCGCAACCCGTTCGGCGACGGCCGGGCGGCGGAGCGCATCTGGCAGGCCACCCTGCACTGGTTCGGCGACCTGGCCGCGCCGCCGGAGGAATTTCACTAGTTGCTGACATGCGCGGCAGACGCGCGTTCCAAAGGAACCAAATGGCTGTCCAAAGGGGCCTCGGAATGTATAAGTGTCCCTTGTCACATAGAGGGGCATCTCTTATACTAGGGAAGGAGGAAGGCCTTTGTCGCGGAAATCCGCCGAATTGGCCGGTTTTGGACCGCTGCAGACGGTGAACGCGGAAGGTTTCGACAATACTCGCGAAATCTTCATCGATCTCCCTGCCGTGCAACCGGACGATGGCCGAGGCCTCTATCGATCGCCCCTCACGCAAGGCCGTGCAGACGCCGGATCCGGCGTCGGAGCATAGGCATGCGCCGGTTGGCCTTCGCGATCGGGTTCGCGCTTGTCGCCTTGACGGGCGTCGTCTGGACGCTGCGTCCGGGCGACGCGGTGCGCCTAGGGGTCTTCGCCGGCGCCGTCGTCGCCGTGGTCACCCTCGCGATGCTGTTCGCGCGCAGGGATTCGGTCGACGCGCTGGGAATACGGGGCGCGGTGCGCTGGGTGCGCATCAACTTCGTCTCCCGCATGGCGGTCCTGCTGCTTGTCCTGTTGCTGCTGCGACAGCAGCTCGGAACGTCGGGGGATATTGCGTTCCTCGGCGGTTTCTTTGTAGTGCAGGCCGCGATGCTCGTCGTTCTCGCCCGGGAAAAGGGGTGACTCATGGAGCCGCAACTGCAGTGGCACATCTTCGGGTTCATCGTCGATGCAGACACGATGTTGTTCAGCTGGGCCTCGATGATCATCGTTTTCCTCTTGTTCCGCCTGGCCGCCCGCAGGCCGAACGTCGAACGGCCGCACGGCATCCAAAATGTCGTCGAACTTTCGTTTGAGTTTGTGAACGGTTTCATTAGGGAGAACGTCAACGACGAGCAGGGCCGGCGCATCTTCCGCCTGCTCGTGAGCCTGCTCCTCTACCTCCTCGTCCTCAACCTCTTCAGCCTCCTGCCCTTCCCCTTCATGCACGCGGCGGCAGCCGACTTCAACGTGACCCTGGCGCTCGCGGCGATCGTCTTCGTGCTGATCCACGGCTACGGCGTCTTCTACCGCGGTGCCGGCGGACACGCGAAGAACTTCACCATGCCGCTCTGGCCCCTCACCCCGATCAACATCATGGAAGCCTTCACGAACCCACTGACGCTCGCCATGCGACTCTTCGGCAACATCTTCGCCGGAGACCTCCTGATGGGCATCGCCGCAGGCATCATCCCGTCTGTGGCTGCGGTCTCGATCGGCTTCGGAGTCGCGTTCATCGCCTCCGTCGTGATCCAGACCGCGGTGCTTGGCTTCAACACCTTCATCGCCGTCGTGCAGTCCTATATCTTCATGATGCTGACCCTCGCCTATGTGAGCCAGAGCATGAAGCCCGTGGGAGAGCACTAAGGAAGGCGGCGCTGGGACACTCCTTGAAGGGAGGTGAGCGGGTGATTACGACGGCGCAGGCGATTGCGCTGCTCGGCAGCGGTCTCGCTGCCGGAGGCGCGGCGATCGGGGCCGGTATCGGCGACGGTCTGCTGATGGGTCGCACGATGGAAGGGATCGCGCGCCAGCCGGAGGCGAAGAGCTTCCTGCAGGGCACGATGTTCGTCTACTTCGGTCTGGTTGAGGCCATGCCGATCATTGCTCTGGTTCTGGCCTTCATCATGCTGGGACGCGGCTAAGCCCCGCAGCGCGCATGGCAAGGCGCGGGCCACGTGGTTCGCGCCGAACGCCTGAAAGGAGCACACCGTGCTAGGACTCAACATCGGAACGTTCATCGCCGAGGTTGTCTCCTTCCTCATCTTCCTCTGGCTGATGTCGAAGTTCGCCTTCCCGCCGATCGAGAAGATCCTGGGCGATCGGCGCCAGCGCATCGAAGGCGCGATCGAGGAAGCGCGCCGCGACCGCGAGGAAGCGGCGCGGTTGAAGGAGCAGTTCGAGGCACAGATTGAGAGTGCGCGCCACGAGGCGCAGTCTATGATCGAACGTGCACAGCGCACGGCAGATCTGCAGGCCCAGGAGACCATCCAGGGTGCCCGCGAGGAAGCCGAGCGGCTCCTGGCGATGGCGCGCGAGGAGATCGAAGGCGAGAAGCGGGAAGCCCTGCGGGAGATCCGCAAGGAAGTCGCCGAGTTGTCGCTCTCGATCGCGGGACGCGTTCTCCAGGAGGAACTCGACGGCACTCGCCAGCGCAAGCTGGTCGACGAGTTCCTGGCGACGGCGGACTCGGGCTCATGAGCCAGACGGCGATCGCGCGTCGCTACGCACAGGCGCTGATCTCCGCGGAAGGCGGGGACAGCCCGGCCGTACGCAGCGCATACGGAGAGCTGCTCGACATCTACCGCGCGGAGCCCGCCCTGCGCACGGCGATGATGAGTCCCCGGATTGCGACGGCGGAGAAGGAACGCGTGGTGCGCCGACTCATGCCCGATGCCCCTCCCGTACTACAGAGTTTTCTGCGCCTCGTTCTCGAGCGCAGGCGGGAAGCGGAGATCGAGGCGATCTACGAGGAATATTGCCGCATGGCCGACGCGCGTTCTGGTGAGGCGGAAGCGGTCGTGGAGACCGCAGTGGACCTGGGGGGCGACGACCTCGAACGGATGCGCGCAGCCCTGGAGCGCCGATTCGGCCAGAAGCTGCGCCTCTCCCACAAGTTGAACCCGGCGCTGCTCGGCGGCGTGCGGGTGCGGGTCGGCGACCGACTGCTGGACGACACGGTGGCAGCGCGCATGCGGCGCGTTCGCCGCATGCTGCTCTCTGAGAGCGAATTGGGGGGACAGGCGTGAACCTCAGACCCGAGGAGATCACCTCGGTCCTGAAGCAGGAGATCGAGGGATTTGAAAGCCGCGCCGGCGTCGAGGACGTCGGGACGGTTCTGAACGTGGGCGACGGCATCAGCCGCGTCTACGGGCTGCGCAACGTGATGGCGGGCGAACTCGTCGAATTCGAGAGCGGCGTGCAGGGCATCGCCCTGAACCTCGAGGAGGAGAACGTCGGCGTCGTGCTGATGGGTCCGGACGCCCAGGTGCGCGAGGGGGAACTCGTGCGCCGCACCGGACGCATCATCGACGTGCCCGTCGGCGACGAGCTGGTGGGCCGGGTCGTCGACGCGCTCGGCAACCCGCTCGACGGCAAGGGAGCGATCGGCGCCTCGCGCCGCCGCCCGGTCGAGTCGATCGCCCCGGGCGTCGTCGACCGCAAGCACGTCTCCGAACCGCTGCAGACCGGCCTCTTGGCGATCGACTCGATGATCCCGATCGGCCGCGGCCAGCGCGAGCTGATCATCGGGGACCGCTCCACCGGCAAGACGGCCGTCGCCATCGACACGATCCTCAACCAGAAGGGAGAGGACGTCGTCTGCATCTACGTCGCGGTCGGGCAGAAGGCCTCGACCGTCGCGAACGTGGTGCGCACGCTCGAGGAGTACGGTGCGATGGAGTACTCGATCGTCGTCTCCGCGACGGCGGCCGAGCCCGCGCCGCTGCAGTACCTGGCGCCGTACGCCGGCTGCGCGATCGGCGAGGACTTCATGTACCGCGGCAAGCACGCCCTGATCATCTACGACGACCTCTCCAAGCACGCCGTCGCCTACCGCGCGATGTCGCTGCTCCTGCGCCGCCCGCCGGGCCGCGAGGCGTTCCCGGGCGACGTCTTCTACCTCCACTCGCGCCTTTTGGAGCGCGCCGCCAAGCTCTCCGACGACCTCGGCGGCGGCAGCCTGACGGCGCTTCCGATCATCGAGACGCAGGCCGGCGACGTGTCCGCGTACATCCCGACCAACGTCATCTCGATCACCGACGGCCAGATCTACCTCGAGAGCGACCTCTTCTTCGCCGGCGTCCGCCCGGCGGTGAACGCAGGCATCTCGGTCTCCCGCGTCGGCGGCGACGCGCAGATCAAGGCCATGAAGCAGGTCACGGGCCAGCTGCGACTCGACCTCGCGAGCTTCCGCGAACTGCAGGCCTTCGCCCAGTTCGGGTCGGACCTCGACCGCGCCACCCAGCAGGCGATCGCGCGCGGCGAGCACATGACGGAACTGCTGAAGCAGCCCCAGTACAAGCCGTATCCTGTCGAAGAGCAAGTCGCACTGATCTTCGCGGGCTCGAACGGCTACATCGACGACATCGCGTTCGACCGCGTCGCGAGCTTCTCGCAGGGCCTGCTCGCCCACATCAAGGCGTCGGGTGACCTGCTCTCGACGATCCGCAGCGAGAAGCGCCTGACGGACGACACGGAGCGTGCGCTGCGCGCGGCCATCGAGGAGTTCCGCAAGGTCTTCCAGGGCTAGGAGGGGCAGACAATGCCGCAGGGCCTGCGCGACATCCGGCGCCGCATCCGCAGCGTCGAGAGCACGCGCAAGATCACCCAGGCGATGAAGATGGTCGCGGCAGCCAAGCTGCGCCGCGCCCAGGAGAGCGCCGAGGCCGCGAGGCCGTACGCGGAGCGCATCGAGGACGCGCTCAGGTCTGTCGCGGCGGACGCCAGCGCGAGCCGCATGCCGCTCCTGCGGGCCCGGCCGGTGAAGCGCGTCGGCTACGTCGTCGTCACCGGCGACCGCGGCCTGTCCGGTCCCTACAACGCGAACGTCCTGCGCCGCATGCAGCAGGAACTGCAGGACGGCGGCGAGGCGGTCTTCTTCGCGGTCGGCCGCAAGGGCAGGGACTATCTGCGCCGGCGGGGCCACGAGGTCGCGAAGGAGTACATCGGCATCGGGGACTACCCGCGCTACCACCAGGCCCAGGCGATCGGCGAGGACATCGTCGCCGCCTTCGAGAGCGGAGAGGTCGACGAGGTGCGCCTCGTCTACGCGCAGTTCGTCACCGCGATGACCCAGCACCCCGATGTCCAGGTGGTGCTGCCGCTGAGGCCGCCCGAGGGCAAGTCGGCACGGCAGTACATCTACGAGCCGGACGCGGACGCAGTCCTCGAGACGCTCGTGCCGCACTACCTCTACGCGCTGCTCTACCGCGCGCTGCTCGAGGCCAAGGCTTCCGAGTGGGGCGCCCGCATGACCGCGATGGATTCGGCGACGCGCAACAGCGAGGAGCTGATCCGCGGCCTCGTCCTGCGCCTGAACCGCCTGCGCCAGGCGGCGATCACGAACGAGATCGCTGAGATCGTCGGCGGCGCGAACGCGCTCCAGTAGACCCTAAGGAAGGAAGTGATGCGCCGATGGCAGTCGGCAAGCTAGTCCGCGTCATCGGACCGGTCGTCGATGTCGAGTTCCCGCCCGGTGAGCTCCCGAAGCTCTACAACGCCGTGCGGATCGAGGGCCAGCGGGAAGGCGGCCAGAAGATCGCGCTCACCGCTGAGGTCGTGCACCAGCTGGGCGACAACCGCGTCTCGTGCATCGCCATGGCGTCCACCGACGGACTCGTCCGCGGCATGGACGTGCAGGACCTCGGCGAGCCGATCAGCGTGCCGGTCGGTCCAGAGACGCTCGGCCGCGTGTTCAACGTGCTCGGGGAGCCGGTCGACAAGATCGGTCCCGTGCAGACGAAGGAGCGCCTCCCGATCCACCGGTCCGCGCCGGGGATCGAGGACCAGGCGTCGACCACTGAGATCCTCGAGACCGGACTCAAGGTCGTCGACCTCCTGGCCCCCTACCCGAAGGGCGGCAAGATCGGCCTTTTCGGCGGCGCCGGCGTGGGCAAGACCGTCCTCATCATGGAACTCATCCACAACATCGCCACCGAGCACGGCGGCATCTCCGTCTTCGCCGGGGTCGGCGAGCGCACACGCGAGGGCAATGACCTCTGGAATGAGATGAAGGAGTCCGGCGTCATCGACAAGACCGCGATGGTCTACGGCCAGATGAACGAGCCGCCGGGCGCGCGCATGCGCGTCGGCCTCACCGGCCTCACCATGGCGGAGTACTTCCGCGACGTCGAGAATCGCGACGTGCTGCTGTTCATCGACAACATCTTCCGCTTCATCCAGGCGGGTTCCGAGGTGTCGGCGCTGCTCGGCCGCATGCCGTCGGCCGTTGGATACCAGCCGGTCCTGGCGACCGACGTCGGGCAGCTGCAGGAGCGGATCACGTCGACGAAGCGCGGCTCGGTCACGTCGATCCAGGCGATCTACGTGCCGGCGGACGACTACACCGACCCCGCTCCGGCGACGACCTTCGCGCACCTCGATGCCACGACGAACCTCGAGCGCAGCATCGCCGCCCGCGGCCTCTACCCGGCGATGGACCCGCTCGCCTCCACCTCGCGCATCCTCGACCCGCGCATCGTCGGCGACGAGCACTACGCGGTCGCCCGCGGCGTGCAGGCCGTGCTGCAGCGCTACCGCGAACTGCAGGACATCATCGCGATCCTCGGTATGGACGAACTGTCCGAGGACGACAAGGTGACGGTCGCGCGAGCGCGCAAGATCCAGAACTTCCTCTCGCAGCCGAACTTCGTTGCGGAGCAGTTCACCGGCGTTCCGGGCAAGTACGTGCCGATCAAGGAGACGGTGCGCGGCTTCAAGGAGATCCTCGAAGGCCGCCACGACGACCTGCCGGAGGCCGCCTTCCGGTACGTCGGCGGCATCGACGAGGCCGTCGAAAAGGGAAGGACGCTGTAGCATGGCGGCGACGTTCGCCCTTTCCGTCGTGACGCCGGAGCGCGAAGTGCTCAGCACTGGCGCCGAGATGATCATCCTGCGCGGCGCTGACGGCGACCTCGGCGTCCTCGCCCGCCACATCCCGCTGGTGACTGCGATCAAGCCCTCCGTCCTGGTGATCAAGAGGGAGGAGGGGGAGCAGCGCCTCGCGCTCACCGGCGGCTTCCTCGAGGTGCGCGGCGACGTCGTGACGGTGCTCGCGCGCAGCGCGGAACGGCCGGAGGAGATCGACCGCCAGCGCGCCGAAGAGGCGAAGCGGCGCGCCGAGGATCGCCTCCAGCAGCACGACTCGGACGTCGACCTCGAGCGGGCGAAGGGAGCCCTACAGCGCGCTCTCGTGCGGCTGCAGCTCCTTGAGCAGGAGACCCACTCGGCCGTATAGGTCATCCATCCGCTGGCAAGGCTCGGTTCTGGGGGGACCCGGAATGCGAGCCTTGCCATTTCTGTTCTCCGGTGCGCTCCTGCTCTTCGGCGCGACGGCCATGCCGCGGACTGCACCCGCCCAGACAAGTGCCGCGGCTGCACTCGTGCCACTTGCAAGCGCCCTCGGCGTCACGCCGACAGGGGCGTCGGTCGAGGTGTACGCGACGCGGATCGAGTCCGCACCGCCCGACGTCGGCTTGCTCGAGCGCAAGCTCCTGCAGGGCGCTTCCTGGCAGACGTCTGCGCTCGGCGCAGGCTTCGTCTACCGCGCGGCGCAGGGTTCGCGCAGCGCGCGCATCGCCGTCCTGCCCCTGCCGCACGGCCGACATTTTGTGAGTTGTTCCAGCACAGAGGTCGTCCCACCCGCAAAAGTTGCCGATGCCATCGAACAGTTATGGCAGAACCCCTGTGGCACCAACGAATCATCCGTGGTACTCTCCGGGAGGCTTGATCGACATCCCGGCGCGAGCGCCATCGCGCAGGCCATCCGGTCCATCGGAGCGACGCCCATGGGCGTCCTGGCGGGCCAAAGCGGCGCCTTCGCCCTCGCCCAGCTGCCAGGTGGCAGGCCCGAGGTGACGGTCGGGGGACGCGCGATGAACCTCGCGCTGCAGATATCGTACGATAAGGCGTCGATCGCGCAGGTACGCATCGGTGCGCCGACGCTACGCCCGGGTCCATAGCCGCACCGGAGTGACTCCGCACCGAAGGGAACTGACGTCGCCGTGAATCATGAAGAGCAGGAGCAGACCGGAATCGCCCACGAGCCGGATCTCTATATCCAAGGCGGCAGGCCGCTGCGCGGCGAGGCCCGCATCGAGGCCTCGAAGAATGCGGTGCTGCCGATCCTCTCCGCCACCCTGCTGACGCCGGATGCCGTCCGGCTGCCAGGCGTGCCGTGGCTGCACGACGTCGATACCCTGAGCCGCGTGCACAAGGCGCTCGGCACCGACCTGCAGCGCGAGGGACATGACCTGATCGTGCAGACGAACGACGTCGACCCGTTCGCCGCGCCCGAGCACCTCGTGCGCAGGATGAGGGCTTCGTTCCTCATCGCAGGGCCTCTGCTTGCGCGCTTCGGCGCGGCCCGCGTGCCGCTGCCCGGCGGCTGCGCGATCGGGTCGCGGCCGATCGACCTGCACCTCAAGGGACTCGTCGCGCTGGGTGCGGACGTCCAGTCGGGCAACGGCTCGATCGAGTTCCGCGCGCCGCGGCTGCACGGCGCGAACATCTACCTCGACTTTCCCAGCGTCGGCGCGACCGAGAACCTCTTGATGGCGGCAACGCTGGCGGACGGATGGACGACCATCGAGAACGCCGCGCAGGAGCCCGAGGTCGTGGACCTCGCGAACTTCCTCTGCAGTCTCGGCGCCGAGGTCCGCGGGGCCGGCACGGCGGAACTGCGCATCCATGGCGTGCGCCGGCTGCACGGCGCCGAGTACCAGGTCATCTCAGACAGGATCGAAGCCGGCACCTACCTCGTCGCGACCGCCGCCACCGGTGGGGACGTCACGGTCGCGCCGGTGCTGCCGGAGCACCTCAAGCCGCTCCTCGCGAAGCTGCGCGAGGCCGGCGGGGTGATCGAGGTGCATGGCGACACGGTGCGGCTGCGCCAGTCGGAGCGGCTGCGGCCGATCGATGTGAAGACGATGCCGCACCCAGGCTTCCCGACCGACCTGCAGGCGCCCTTGATGGCGGCGCTCTCCCTTGCCGATGGCACCTCGGTGATCACCGAGACCGTCTTCGAGAACCGCTTCATGCATGTCTCGGAGCTGCGGCGCATGGGCGCGGACATCAAGATCGAGGGGCGGACCGCAATGGTCACGGGCGTCTCGCACCTTACAGGAGCGAACCTGCACGCGAGCGACCTGCGCGCGGCCGCGGCCCTCGTGATCGCCGCGCTGGCCGCAGACGGCAGATCGACGATCGCCGACGCCTATCACCTGGACCGCGGCTACGCGAATCTCGAAGAGAAGTTCGCGCAACTCGGCGCGGACATCGAGCGGAGAACCTGCAGCGAAGTCCTCTGAGTTCAGAAGCGTGAGGGGGACCTCCCGGGCGCCGCTCGCGCTCGCGGCGTTGCCCCAAACAGGCCGGCCCACGACCGACCACCGTCATGTAGCCGGGGACCTCCTTTCGAACGTCGGGATCAATCCTTTGTTCGGCCTGTCTGGTCTGCAGTAGAACCGGACCCGGACGAATGCTGAGCGCCAGAGCCTTGGGAGGCGGCGCTTCCGCCCGACGAACCCGAAGAACTGCTTGCCATCATCGACTTGATCATGGCAAGCAGTTTGGCCTTCATGCTGGGATCCTCCATGAGTGACGACATGAGTGCCAGTATGCGCTGCCGCTCTTTCGGGTCCTTGGAGATCCCCTCCATCACCGACATCGTGGTGTGGCGCAGGGTCTTGGCCTGCTCGGGGTCCGTCAACGCATGCTGGGTCAACCTTAGCGAGACGTCCGACATTCCAGTTGTGACAGATGGAACGGCCAACGCGGCACGCTGTTCGTTCAAGTTCTGCTGAAGGATCGGTTTGACTGTCACGGGACTCTTGATCGCGGCCCTGCGCCCGTCTACCGCGAACATGGTCATCTTGCGGCTGGAAGCGGAATCCGCCCACATGAGGCTCTGCTCCTGCAGGTTCTGGTTCAGGATGCTAGAACGCGCCTTCGGGTCCTGCATGGCCACATGTCGCCCGTGTACCAAGAGCTGTGCCATGCCAGGTCGAGTTGCGGAGTTGTCCCACATCTTTTTCTGCTCCATGAGATCCTGGCGCAGAATCGGCTCTTTGACCGGGGTGCTCATGGCCTGATGGCGTCCCTTGACGAAAGCAGATTGCACGGTTGGATCCTGGACGACGGTACGGGTCAAACTCTTTGCCGATCCTACGACAGGGTGGCGCGCATCGCAGCCGGTCAATAGCAAGGCAATGCCGAGGATGGGAAACCATGCCGGGGAGCGACCTTTCCATGCGCGTATGGTGCACCACTCCTTCGCTGTAGTGTGCGCACCGTACCATGGCCGGATTCACATGCGATTTTT
>JAJYTV010000022.1 GCA_021792885.1 Bacillota bacterium | reverse complement strand
AAACGTTCACCCCTAAGAAAGGAATCGCGCGAGCGCTAGCGAGACGGCGCCTGGCGCCTCGAGAGGCAGCATGTGCCCGGCGCCCTCCACCACGACGAGCTCCCCCTGCAGGCCCTGTGCGAGGGTCTCTGCGTACTTGCGCGGCGTGTAGGCGTCCCTGCTCCCGACCAGCACGAGCGCGGGCAGGCGGATCTCGCCGAGCCTCGCCAGCACGTCGAAGGCGTTGCAGGCGAGGAAGTCCTTGTGCCGCACTCCTGGGCGCGGCTGCGCCATCCGCGCGAGCATCCCGTCCGCCGGGCCCCCGGCGACGAGCGCGTCGCGGAACGGGGCGGGCATCTCGTCGGACGCCGAAAGTGCCGAAAGGAGGTCCGGATGCACCCGCAGGCGTCCGCCCGTGGAGATCAAGGCCAGTCCTGCAAGGCGTCCCGGCGCCGCCAGAGAGCACGAAAGAGCGATCGCCCCACCCATCGAGTGTCCCCCGAGGACGGTCGGCGCTGTCGCATAGTGGTCGAGCAGTGCGAGGACGATCTGCGCGTACTCCTCGATCCCGTCCCGGCCGCTGCCGGCGGATGCGCCGTGCCCAGGCAGGTCGACGGCCCACGTGCCCGCGACGCCGTGCAGCTGCTCCGCAAAGAGCGCGGCGTCCTCGCCTGCGCCATGCAGCAGCAGGCAACGCCCGCCGACGTCACCGTACGCCGCGATTTCCTCCCCTGCCACTTCCAGTCGCAACCCCTCGCCTCCTCCTACCGCTCCAAGAAGCGGCGCATCGCCTCGTGGTGGGCCGCGGAGCGCCAGAGCGCGGCGAACTCCTGTGCCGCCTGGGCTCTGCCCTGCGGGTCCACTCGCAGCGCAGAGACTTCCGCTCTGCCCAGCGCCTTGTCCTGCAGGGCCGATGTCTCAAGCAGCTTTTCGAACATCGGCGGGGTGAGGATGCGGTCGACGAGCCCGATCGCTTCGGCCTCGGCGGCGCCGACCCGCCGCGCGCTGAGGAGCAGGTCGAGCGCCCGGCCGCGGCCGACCCGCTGGACGAGTGCACCGCCGCCGCCCCAGCCGGGGCTGAGATGCAGGTTCGCCTGCACGAACTGGAAGGATGCGCCGGGCGTGCAGCAGAGAAGGTGGGCGCTCGCCGCGATCTCCGCCCCACCGCCGAGCGCGAGCCCCTCGACGTACGCGATCACCGGCACGGGCGAGCTGCGCAGGAGGTCGAGCGTGCCGCGCATCTCGTCCATCACCGCAAGCGCCACGTGGTCGTCCTGCAGTGCCACCAGGTCTCCACCGGCGCAGAACGCGGTGCCGTCCGCGCGCAGGCAGATCGCCGATGCGTTCTCGAGAGCGGACTCGGTCGCCTGGCGCAGCACCCGCGACATCTCGGGGTCCACCGCGTTGCGCGCCTCCGGCCGGCTCAGGCGCAGCACGACGATGTTGCCCGCACGCTCCACCTCGACCTTAGCCACGGTCCTTCACCAGCGCGCGGGCGATCACCATGCGCTGCACCTGGTTGGTCCCCTCGAAGATCTGGTAGATCTTCGCGTCCCGATAGAGTTTTTCCACTGGGTAGTCCTCCATATAGCCGTAGCCTCCGAAGATCTGCACCGCCTCGCCAGCGACGAACATCGCAGCGTCCGCCGCATAGGCCTTCGCCATCGAGGAATAGAGCGGCGAGGCCTCGCCCTCGGCGATGCGCTGCGCTGCCTGGTACACGAGCAGGCGCGCAGCTTCGACGCGCATCGCCATCTCGCCCAGCATCTGCTCGATCGCGCCGAGCGTCGCGATCGGCTGGCCGAACTGCTCGCGCCGCGCCGCATAGTCGAGGGCGCAGGAGAGCGCCTCCCGCGCAATCCCGAGCGCGGCCGCCCCGATCGTGGCGCGCGAGCGCAGCAGCGTCCGCAGGGCGATGCGGTACCCCTCTCCCTCTTGGCCGATCCGGTCCGCGATGGGAACGCGCACGCCCTCGAGCACGACTTCGGTCGTGTTCGAGGCGCGGATCCCGAGCTTACGCTCCTCGCGGCCCACGGAGAGCCCAGGTGCGCCCTTCTCGACCGCAAAGCAGGTGATCCCTTCCGGCGTCCCGTCCAGTGTCGCGAAGATGGTGTAGAGGTCGGCGACCCCGCCGTTCGTGATGAAGCGCTTGCGCCCCTCGAGCACATACCCGTCGCCGTCGCGGTGCGCGCGGGCCTGCAGCGCGCGGGCGTCCGATCCGGCCTCCGCCTCGGTGAGGCCGAAGGCCGCGAAGCGCAGGGCGGCAGTGAACGGGCGGAGCAGGCGCTCTTTCTGCTCCTCGCCGCCTGCGATCAGGATCGGCGTCATCCCGAGGGTGTTCGCGAGCAGGGTCAGCGCGATGCCGGCGCAGCCGGCCGCGAGCTCCTCCTGCACGATGCAGTCCTCGACCGAGCTGAGACCGGATCCGCCGACGCGCTCCGGGATCTGCAGGTCGAAGAGGCCGGCCGCGTGGATGCGCTCGAGGACGGGTCTTGGAAATTCCCGGCTCCGGTCGTACGCGGCCGCGACCGGCCGGATCTCCTGGTCCGCGACGCGGCGGGCCAAACGGCGCAGCTCCTCCTGGTCCTCCGTCGGGTGAACGTCCATCTCGGCGCGGCGCGCTGCCGCTTCCCCCTTCCTGCGAGGCTACGCCTCGCTCGCTTGCTCGAGGTACGCGCCTTCGACGCTGTGCACCACCTGGCCTTCGCTGAGGACGAGCACCGGCTCGGGGTCTGCGAGCGGACCACGCGCATAGAGGCAGAGGTTCGCCACCTCGCCGACGGCGATCCGGCCCCCCCTACGCCCGACGCTCCGGTAGACGCCCTCCGCGTAGGCGGTGAGCGCGTCCTCGAGCGGGATCGCGTGGAACTCCCCGCCCCCCACCGCGTCGGCCCCCGTCGCCCAGCGCAGCCCGAGTTGCAAAGACGGTGCCTCGACCGGCGCGTCGGAGCCGAAGGCGAGCGTCGCACCGGCCTCGAGCAGGGCGCGGAAGGGATAGGCGCGCCCCAGCCGATCGGGCCAGGCCCGCTGCGCCTCCACGAGATCCTGCTCCAGGTGGCAGGGCTGCATGGACGCCGTGATGCCCGCCTGCGCGAGCTGCAGCGGAAGCTCGGGCGCCACGATCTGCAGGTGTTCGATGCGGTGCGGCGCGTCCGTGGCGGCGCACACCCGCAGCAGCGCGAGCGCCTCGCTCGCGGCGCGGTCGCCGATCGCGTGCAGCGCGAGCGAGAAGCCGCGCGCCGCACGCGCCCGCATCTCTTCCCCTGCCGCTGCGGGGTCGAGGCGGGGCAAGCCGAATCCCGCCGCATCGGCGTAGGGCGCGAACATCCATGCTGTGCGCGATCCAAGCGTGCCATCCACGAAGTACTTCAGGCCAACGCGTGCCGCCCTGCGCGAGAGCGCTGCGGGGCGCTCCTCGGCGGCGAGGCCCCCTGCATAGCGGTAGACATAGGCGCGAAACGGCAGGTCCTCGGTCGCCCGCGCCACCGACCGTTCCGACTGCTCGTCCTCGAAGCTGACCGCACCGACGATCCCCTGGCGCCAAAGCGCCTCGATCGCGATGCGAGCCGCCCGATCGCACGCCTCCTGATTGGGCTTCGTGGCATCGGACAAGGGTGTCGCTGCCGCCTCGCGCAGGAGGCCTGTCGGCCGGCCGCGCCCGTCGCGCGCCACCTCTCCGCCGGCGGGTGCCGCCCGGTCCAGGCCGAGGCTCCGCAGCGTCGCAGGATCGGTCAGGACGGTGTGGAAGTCCTGGGCCCAGACCCGCAGCGGCCCGAGCGCGAGCAGGCTCTCGGGATCCTGCGCCAGGGCCTGCAGGACCTGGGGCCGCGCGCCGCGCGCGAGCAGGAACGCCGAGCTTCCGAGCGTCTGACGCGCTGCCTGCAACCGCGCGAGGGCAAGCTCCGCGCCGAGGCCCAGGAGGTCCACCTCGCCGAGCGAGAGGCCATACTCCACGAGGTGCAGGTGTCCATCGAGCGCTGCGGGCACGAACGTACCCGACACCTTCCGGACGGTGCAGCCGGCAAACCGCCGGCGCAGCGAGGCCGGGTCGCCCAGGCCCACGATCCGACCGCCAGAGACGGCGACGGCCCGTGCGCCAGCTACCTGCGCCCCTTCGTAGACGATCGTCGCCTGCATCGCGCACCTCCGGCTCCAGCATAGCATTCGGGCGGACAAAGGGCGCAAAGCCGCCTTTACACCCCCGCAGGCATGTGCTAGCGTCGCGAACAGATAGGAAGGTGGGTCTGCCATGGCCGTGGCCGCCGTGCGCTGTCCCGTGGCCCGCGCCGCCGAGATCGTCAGCGGCAAGTGGACACTCCTCATCCTGCGCGACCTCTGCGCCGGAGAACGGCGCTTCAGCGAGCTCCAGCAGTCGCTTCCGGGGATCTCGCCGAAGACCCTGTCGGAGCGGCTGCGCCATCTCGAGCGCCGCGGCGTCGTTCAGCGGGCGGCCCGCGGCGGCGTCCCAGGCCATGTCGCCTACCGTCTGACCCCTCTGGGCGAAGGGCTCCAGCCAGTCATCGACAGCCTGCGCGCCTACGGCGAGCGCTTGCTCTAACGGCCTAGCGGCCCTCGTGACCCGGGAGGTGTAACGTGAGCCGGTCGTACCGTCAACTCCTCGTACAACGTGCGGTGGCGATCATCAGCGTCATGGCCGTGCTCTCCACCTTGCTGATCTTTCGGCTCATCTACTGGCAGATCTTCGATGGCGGCCACCTCGCGGCGAAAGCCCTTGCGGAGCAGTACGCCCACCTCACGCTCCCACCCCAGCGCGGCGTGATCACCGACCGCAACGGACACCTGCTCGCCATCGAGACGTCGGGGGACGCGCTCTACGCCATGCCGCGGTCGATCACCGACCCGGCAGCCCTGGCACGCTCCCTCGCACCGATCATCGGCCAAAACGAGCGGAAGCTGCAGGCGCAGCTCTCCTCGAAGCAGGTCTTCCTCTGGCTCTCCTACAAGGTCACCGCCGCGCAGGCCGCCCGCATCCAGGCCCTCGGCGTCTACAACGGACTCGGACTTCAGCCGGACTCCTGGCGCGTCTACCCGGAGGGGAACCTCGCAGGCGCGGTGATCGGCTTCGTCGGCGTGGACCAGCAGGGCCTCGCCGGGCTCGAGGAGAGCTACAACAGTTATCTCGCCGGCAAGCCGGGCGAGGAGGTCGTGCGGGTCGACGCGCTCGGCAACCAGCTGCCGCAGTACGGCGCGCACTTCGTCCCCGCCGTACCGGGCGACGGCCTGCGCACGACGCTCGACAGCGCGATCCAGACCTTCGCCCAGCAGGACCTCAACGCGGCAGTGAAGGCGAACCGCGCGAAGGGCGGCCGCATCATCGTGATCAACCCGAACACCGGCGGGATTCTCGCGATGGCGCAGTACCCCGAGCCCTCACCGGCCAACTGGCAGAACTACACGATGACGCAGTGGATCGACCAGCCGGTCGAGGACGTGTTCGAGCCCGGCTCGACGATCAAGCCGTTCACGTCGATGGCGGTGCTGCAGTCGGGAGTGATCACGCCGAGTTGGACGATCTACGACACGGGCTCGATCGTGCTCGACGGGGTCCGCATCTACGACTGGATCAAGTCGGGCTTCGGGCTGATCAACTACGACACGGCCCTCGCCATGTCGTCCGACGTCGCCTTCGCGACGCTGGCGATCAAGCTGGGCGTCAGCCGCTACTACTCGTGGCTGCACATCTTCCATATGGACCGCCCCACGGGCATCGACCTCCCCGGCGAGGCGAGCGGCATCGTCCCACCGGAGGCGACGGTGAACCAGCTCGACATGGGCGAGATGGGTTTCGGGCAGACGATCGCCGTCTCGCCGCTGCAGCTCGTCGCCGCCGCCTCGACCGTCGCGAGCGGCGGCATCTGGCACACCCCGCATGTCGGAAAGGCCCTGCTCCTGCCGAACGGCAAGACGCAGGTCCTGCACTTCCCCGCAAAGCGCCTCGTTTCGCGCAAGGTTGCCCAGGAAGTCACGACGGCGATGGTCGGCGTCATCGCCAACGGAACCGGCAACCTCGCCCGCGTCCCGGGTTACACCCTCGCCGGCAAGACCGGTACGGCGAACGTGGTGAGCAGCGCCGGCGGCTTCAAGGCCGGCGACTTCCTCGCCTCGTTCATCGGCTTCGGGCCGGTTCCGAACCCCAAGGTACTGACGCTCGTGCAGATCGACGACCCGAAGGGCCTGTTCTACGGCGGGGACATCGCCGCGCCGGTCTTCTCCCAACTGATGGGCCAGGTCTTCAGCTACATGGGCATCCCGCCGACGGGCGCCAGCCTGCCGCCGTCGCAGGTCAGCGTTCCGAATCTCGTCGGCCGCACCTTCGCGGATGCGGCCCTGCACGTCGCGACGACGGGACTTCTGCTCTCGCAGCAGGGCAAAGGGCTGCAGATCGTGCAGCAGTCCCCGGGGCCGGGGCAGCTCGTCGCCCCCGGCACGACGGTCACCGTGACGATGGGAGGCCCCTCCGCTCCCGTCGGCGTGCCGGACCTGATCGGGCTCACCCCGCAGCAGGTCTACCAGGAGGCCGCGAAGGCCGGCTACCAGGTGTCGGTGCAGGGCTCCGGCATCGCCGTGAAGCAGTCCCCCGCCGCCGGCGCGTCGCTGCCGAAGGGCAAGAACATCGTCGTCTACTTGTCGCCCCCGCCGTAGAACTCGGCGATCCGCTCGCCAAGCCGCCCATGGCGCACGCCGCGGCCCACGTTGCGCAGCGCCTGCCACACCGCGCGCTGCGGCGCGACGATGCAGAGCACCTCTCTCGCGCGCGTCACCGCGGTGTAGAAGAGGTTGCGCCCCAGAAGAAGCCAGTGCTGCGCCGACAGCACCAGCACGACCGCACGGTACTCGCTGCCCTGCGCCTTGTGCACCGTCGTCGCGTAGCCGAGCTGCAGCTGGCGCAGCTCCTCCTGGCTATAGGGCACCTCGCGCTCTCCGCTCGGGTCCGGGAAGGTGACGGTTGCCGCCCGGTCGCGCGCGGAGAGCGCCGTGATGCGTCCGACCTCGCCGTTCAGGGCCCCGCGCTGGTAATCGTTGCGCAGTTGGACGACACGGTCGCCGAGCCGGAACAGCCTGTCGCCGAGCCGCACCTCCGGCCGTCCGCGGGCGGGATTGAGGCGCGCCTGCAGCGCTGTGTTCAAGGCTTCCACACCGGTTTCGTTGCGGTGGCCGGCGGAGAGCACCTGGATCTCGTCCGGCTCGAAGCCCCGCCGCGGCAGCTCCTCCGTGGCCATGCGCAGCGCGATCGCCTGCACCTCCTGGGGCGTCTCCGCCCGCAGCCAGAGGAAGTCCCCCGACGTCTGTGGCAGCTGTCCCTGGCGGATGCGGTGCGCACCTTGGACGATCCCGCTCTCCGCCGCCTGGCGGAAGATCTCCCGGAGTTCGGCCCGCGGCACGAACGGCAGGGAGAGCAGCTGGGAGAAGGGCTCCCCCGCCCCCACCGGCGGCAGCTGGTCGGCGTCGCCGACCAGCACGAGCCGCGTCGCCGCAGGCAACGCGGCCAGCAGGCGGTCGAAGAGCCACAGGTCGATCATCGAGGACTCGTCTACGATCAAGAGGTCCGCTTCCACCTCGCGGCTCTCCGCCTGCGGGCCGCGCAGGCCCAGCAGCCGGTGCAGGGTCTGCGCCGGAACGCCGCTCGCCTCCTGCACGCGCTTTGCCGCGCGGCCGGTGGGAGCCGAGAGAGCGACCCGCAGGCCCTTGGACCGCGCCGCCTGGGCGATCGCGCGCACCGTCGTGGTCTTGCCGGTGCCCGGGCCGCCCGTGAGCACGAAGAGCGCCGAGGAGAGCGCCTGCGATGCCGCCTCCGCCTGCTGCGGCGAGAGCGTGCCGCGCTGGCGCAGCAAGATGGGCTGGGTCTTCCTGCGCAGCCGCTCCGTGACGGCGCGGGCGACCCGTGATTCCATCTGGTAGAAACGCGTCAGGTAGAGAAGATCGCCGTCGCGCACGAGCGCTCCGTCTCTCGTGAGGCGCCCGACCGCAGCGCCCAAGCCCTCCTCACCCGCCGAGAAGCGGGCGCCACGTTCCGGCAACAGCGCTGCCGGCAGCGCGACATGTCCCTCGTCGGCAGCACTCTGCAGGAGGTAGAGGACGAGCGCCTCGAGGCGCTCTGGCGCATCCTCGCGGATCCCCATCGCGCGGGCGACGCGGTCGGCCGTCAGGAAGCCGATCCCCCCGACGTCGCGCCAGAGGCGGTAGGGCTCGCGCTGGACCACGTCCTCCGCGCGCTCCCCGTAGTACAGTTCGATCTTGCGCGCGACGTGCAGCGGCACCTCGTAGGGGCGCAGGGCGACGACCAGCCGCTCCAGGCGCTCCTGTTCGCGCGCCGCCGTTTGCGCCGCGCCGACGCGGCGCCGGCCGATGCCGGGGACTTCCTTCAGGCGCTCGGGCTGGTTGCGCAGAACCTCGAGTGCCTGGTCGCCAAAATGCTCGTAGAGGCGCTCGGCGATCTTCGGGCCGATGCCCGGGATGAGGCCCGAGGAGAGGTAGGCGAGGATCCCCTCCCGCGTGACCGGCAGCTGGCGGGTGATCTCCTCCACCTGGAACTGCACGCCGTAGGTCGGATGGCGCTTCGCCTGGCCCTTGGCCCGCACGCGCTCGCCCGGTGCGAGATCGGGCAGTGCGCCCACGAGCGTGACGCTGCCACCGCGCGCAAGCCGCAGGCGCACCACGCTGAAACCCGTCTCGGCGCTGCGGTAGGTGACCCGCTCCACCTCTCCCGCGACCTCGCGCGCCGCGAAGAGGCCGGCGTCTTCCTGCGGCGCCGACGGCGGCGGCCTGCGTCCCGCCACTAGCGCAACCCTTCCGGCGGAAGGACGATCGGGCCGCGGTCAAAGCGCGTCAGCACCTCGGCCGGTCCCTCGTCGCGGATGGCGAACGAGTCCTCCACGCCGACCGCGCCGAGGCCGGGGAAGACGAACTTCGGCTCGATCGCGACGACCATGCCCGTTTGGAGGACGCCGGGGGCACGGGCCGTGAGGACGGGCAGCTCGTCGAGCTCGAGGCCGATGCCATGCCCGAGGAAGCGCACCCGATCCGCGCCGAAGCCCATGAAATGCTGCCCGAGGCCGTGCCGCTCCGCGCGCTCCTGGGCCATGCGGAAGAGCGCGCCGACCTCAGTCCCCGGACGCAGTGCCTCCTCGACCTCGGCGAGGATCTCGCCGGCGAGCTCGGCCGCGTACTGCAGTTCGGCCGACAGCCTGCCGAGCACGAAGCTGCGCGTTCCGTCGGCGACGTAGCCGCGCACGGCGACCGCGTAGTCGCAGAGGATCGGACTTCCCGCCTCGATCGGGCGGGCACCCGAGCCCTGCCCGATGCTCGGGTGCGGGCCGCTGCCGCCGGTCGGCCCGTCGAAGTGGGCCGGCACGGCGCCGGGAGGGCCCCAAAGCACGTGGGGCGCGAAGTACTCGAAATTGAAGCCGCGCGTGCGCATGAGCCCCTGCCCGCCGTGCAGCCGGCCGTGCGCATCGACGCGGATGGAGATCTCGTGGTCGCTGACGCCGGGCCGCAGGAGCCGCCGTGTCTCTTCCATCATCTCGGTCCAGGCGGCACCCGCCGTCCGAATCTCCTGGAGCTCATAGGGAGACTTCACCGCGCGCAGCGCGCGCACGGCACCGCTCGCGTCCTCGAGTGCCGCTTCGGGGAACATCCGCTCCATCTGGCGGTATAGCTGCAGCGGCAGCACATCGCCCTCGAGGCCGATGCGCCGGGTGCGCAGCCCCGCGCTCTGGAGCACCCCCGGCAGGTCCTTGGGGTTCTCGAGCGGCACCACCTGCCAAGGTGATTCTTCGGACGTGCGATCGACGCCCTTGCGGCAGAAGAAGACCGGCTCGCGCTCCGGGGCGACGGCGAGGAATCCCTGCTGCACCGTCCCCGCGAAGTAGTACTTGTCCGTCGTCTGCTGCAACAGAGCGACGTCGAGGTCCGCCTCGCCCAGCATCCGGCCGAGCGCGGTGCAGCGGGCCCGCAGTTCCTCGCGCAGCTTCTCGTCCCTCACCTGTGCACCCCCCGCCGCGCATAGAGGGCCTGCAGCCCGCGCAGCGTGATGTCCTGGTCGATCTCGTGCACCGTCTCCGTATGCGGGGCGATCAACTCCGCAAGCCCGCCCGTCGCGATCACCTTGGCCCCGCCGAGTTCCTGCTGCATCCGGCGCACGAGCGCGTCGACCTGCCCGGCGAAGCCGAGCACGATGCCAGACTGCAGGCTCTCCTCGGTCGTGCGGCCGATCGCCCGCTCGGGCGGCTTGAGACGCACGCGGTGCAAGAGCGCGGCGCGCTGGAAGAGCGCCTCCGTCGAGACGTTGATGCCTGGTGCGATCGCACCGCCCAGGTAGCGCCCCTCGCGGTCGATCGCGTCGAACGTGGTCGCCGTACCGAAGTCGACGATCACGAGCGGCGGCAGGAAGCGGGCGAGAGCGCCGGCCGCGTTCACGATGCGGTCCGCCCCAAGCTCCTCCGGATGGGCATAGGCGATGGGCACGCCATGGTCGTAGGCGCTGTCGATGAGCAGGGGGTCGACACCCAGAAATCCGACGCAGCCCTCGCGCACCGCGTTCGTCGCGGGCGGCACGACGGAGGCCAGGATCGCCCCCTCGAGGTCCGCAGCCGTCACACCGCGCCGCTCGATCTGCTGCGCGATCATCAATCCCCACTCGTCGCTCGTCCTGTCGCGCCGCGTCGAGATGCGGGCGCGCACCGCGATCTCGTCGCCGGAGAACACCCCGACCGTCAGGTTCGTGTTGCCGAGGTCCAGCGTAAGAAGCATCTCGTCCCCCTCGTCACTCCGCCCAGGCGATGCCGTCGCCCCGCGGATCGGAGGTCGCCCGCAGGAGTCCGGATCCGCTGCGCGTGATGGCCTGGGCGTGGCCCATGCCGTCCATCAGGTCGTCCCCGATGCGCACCGTGTGTCCGAATGCCGCGAGCTCCGCGCCCTTCTCCCGGAGTCCGGCCTCGAGCTGCAGCCCCGGCGGCTCGCCGAACCCGTCGCGCAGGCGGGGCGCCGCGACGGCCCGCTCGAGGCCCTCTCCGAAATCGACGAGCCGCCGCAGGATCTGCACGTTGGTCTGCGGCTGGCCGTCGCCGCCCATCGTCCCCAGAACCGTCTCGAGCCCGTCCTCGCCGAGCACCATCGACGCCATCAGGGTATGTGCGGTGCGCTTGCCCTTTGCGATCGCGTTCGGATGTCCGTCCTCCAGGCTGAAGTAGGCGCCCCGATTTTGCAAGTGGACGCCGAAGCCCGGAACGAGCACGCCGCTCCCGACGCCCAGGTAATGGCTCTGGATGATGGCGCACGCGTCGCCGGCCCGATCCCATGTGCAGAGGAAGGTCGTCCCGCCGTGACGCAGACGCGGCGATGGCCAACGGGTGGCGGTCGGGTCGATGTCGGCGCGGGCCGCGTCGATCGTCGGTCCGCGCAGGATCGCCTGCCAGTCGGTCGGCTTGAAGACGGGATCCGCAAGCAGTTCGTCGCGCAGGAGGTAGGCGCGCCGCTTCGCCTCGACGAGCAGGTGGAGCCCTGCGGGATCGTCCGGTGCGGCGCCTGCCGGCAGCCCGTCGAGCAAGGCCAGCATCAGCAGCAGCGTGACGCCCTGGCTCGGCGGCGGCGTGACGAAGACCTGCCGGCCGCGGTAGGTTGCCGCAAGGGGCTCCACCCGCTGCGCGCGGAAGGCAGCCATGTCCCCGGCCGTGACGCTCCCGCCGCCTGCGCGCAGCGTCCGCTCGAGCGCCGCGGCGAACGGCCCGCGGTAGAACCAGTCCGGCCCCTCCCGCGCCAGGGAAGCGAGGGTCTGCGCGAGGTCCGGGCTGCGCTGCAACTCGCCCGCCGCGGGATCGCCGTGGGCCAGGAACTGTGCGATGAACGCGTCGTCCGCGAAGCTGCGCGCCTCGCGCAGCGCCTGCGCCACCTTGCTTGTCAGCGGGAACCCCTGCTCCGCGATCTCCTTCGCCGGGAGCAGCAGATCCGCCCACGAGAGCTTGCCCCAGTCGCGGTGCAGGAGACCCCACCCGGCGACCGCCCCCGGCAGGGTGACGCTGAGTGGGCCGCGCTGCGGCATGGGGCCGCTCGCAGGCAGCCTTGTCCGGTCGAACGCGCTGCCGACCGGGCCCGCCGCGGCGTACGCACTCACCTTGCGCGCCGCCGCATGGTAGACGAGCGCGAAGAGGTCGCCCCCGAGCCCGCAGGAGTCCGGTTCCGTCACGCTGAGCACCGCGTTCGCCGCGATGGCGGCGTCGACGGCTCCGCCGCCGCGGCGCAGCGCCGAGATCGCCGCCTTCGTCGCGAGCGGGTGGGCCGTCGCCGCCGCATGGCTGTAACCGATCGCCTCGTACATCGGAATTCCCCCCGGGCACATCCCCAGGAGCAAGTATTCCGGTTTCGCCCTATGCCTCCTGCTGGGCCGCGAGCCTGCGCAGGGAGGGCGCGATCAACGCCGCGACGATCCCTTTGAGGGCGTCGAAGGGTAGAAAAGGAAGCGCCCCGACCAGCACCGCGGTGCGCCAGGGCACTCCCTGCGCGATGTGCAGGCCGGTGACGCCGAAGGCGTACACGCACACGATCCCGAGGGCCGCCCCCACGAGACGCAGTCCGATGCCATGCCTGGCGAAGGCACCCGCGATCGCCGCGGCGAACGGCCAGCCGATGATGTAGCCGCCGAGCGGTCCGAGCACGACGCCGATCCCCGCGGCGCCTCCGGCGAAGACCGGGACGCCCACCGCCCCGAGCACGATGTAGAGGACGATCGACAGGACGGCAAGACCCGGCCCGAGCACGTACCCCGCGAGCAGGACGACCAGCACCTGGAGCGTGAACGGCACATCGGTGAAGGGCAACGCAAAGCTGACGTAGGAAGCGACAGTGAGCAGTGCGGCGAACGCGGCCGCATAGGCGATGCGCCTGGCGCGCCTGTATTCCTCGGACATCTGGGTACCCCTTTCGTCAACCCCATGATGCAACATGGTTTACAATGCGTGCAAAGGCGCCTTCTGTCAAGAGGAGGAAGCGGGCACTTCGCCGCGAACCCACCGCAGCAGGAGGGATCGCGGTGCAGCGGTCGTTCGCCGACCTGCCCCTGGGCGTGCGCTTTCGGTATGAGGGGGAGCTCTACACGAAGGTCGAGCACGAGCTGCGCGCGGGCATGCTGCAGTGCTCGAATGCGCTGTCCGCAAGCGGGCGCTTCCAGCTGTTCGAGCCGGCCGACGTCGTGGAGGACGCGGCGCCGGGCGGCGAGCCGCAGCCGGGCTAGGCATCAGGGTTCGTGACAGTTTCAGGTTTGCACAGAGGCGCCTATCCCAGAGGCTGCGGGCTGAAAGAGCCCGCGGTCGGAGCCCCTGCGGAGGAGGAGCCTCCGCTGGAGGCTCCTCCTCCGCAGGGGGGCACCCCTATCCTCGGTGGCACCTGCCCAGGCCTCGCCTGGGCAAGGCCCGCCTTGCGATGGCACGCGGCGGTTTCGGGGTGCAATGCCCCGGCAGGCCCGTCGCCGGCAACGCTGTTCGGTCGGCGCAACGTAGACGTCCGTCTATCAATTTCTACGTTTTCAGGAACGGTACGAGCTGAAAGGTCTCCCCGCCGTCCTCTGTGCGCCAGATGGATGGTAC
>JAJYTV010000021.1 GCA_021792885.1 Bacillota bacterium | reverse complement strand
GGCCCGGCCAGCGCAGCGGCATGCGCGCCATGGTCTCAGCCGAGGCGCGTGAGCACGAGCGACAATGCGAAGAAGACGAACGCGAGCACCGCAGTCACGCGCGCAAGCGTCTCGTCGACGCCGCGCCGGCGACCGAAGAACGTTTCACCCGAGCTGCCGAAAGAGCCGGTGAAGCCCGGTACGCGGGCCGACTGGAGCAGGATCCCAACGACGATCGCGATCGCCACGACCACGTAGAGAACCGTGAGAGCGATCTTCAAAGACGATTCACCGCCCAAATCTGCTTACTTAGGGGAGTGTAGCATCCCGCGGCGGGCCAGCACAAGCGACCCGGCGTAGCGCTGCGTCGCGCCAAGCTCGTCTGCGATGCGCAGGAGTTCGTTGTACTTCGCGACCCGCTCCGACCGCGCCGGCGCCCCGGTCTTGATCTGTCCCGCGCCCGTCGCGACCGCGAGGTGCGCGATCGTCGCGTCCTCGGTCTCGCCGGACCGGTGCGAGATCACCCGCTGAAAGCCGCTCCGCTGGGCGAGTGCCATCGTCGCGAGCGTCTCGGAAAGCGTGCCGACCTGGTTCAGCTTGATCAGGATCGCGTTGCCGCTGCCCTGCGCGATGCCCTGCTGCAGGCGCTCCTCCTGGGTGACGAAGATGTCGTCGCCGATGATCTGCACGCGGTCGCCGATGGCCTGCGTGATCTCGGTGAAACCCTCGAAGTCGTCCTCCGCGAAGGGGTCCTCGATCGAGAAGACCGGGTAGTCCCGCGTCCAGCGGTCGTAGAGCTTCACCGCCTGCGCGCGCGGCATCAGTTCCCCGTTCAGCCGGTACTTGCCGTCCTCGGCGAGCTCGCTGGCCGCAGGGTCGAGCGCGAGGGAGACGTCCTCTCCCGGCCGCAGTCCGGCCTCCTCGATCGCCCGCACCAGGAGTTCGAGGGCCGCCTCGTCATTCGGCAGGTCGGGCGCGAACCCGCCCTCGTCGCCGACCGCTGTCGCCTTGCCGTCGCGCAGCAGGAGCGCCTTGAGGCTCTGGTAGACCTCGGCGCCGTAGCGGACCGCATCGGCGAAATTCGGCGCCCCGAGCGGCGCAAGCATGAACTCCTGCACGCCGATGTTGTTGTCGGCGTGCTTTCCGCCGTTGATCACGTTCATCAGCGGCACCGGCAGGAGGTTCGCCCCTACCCCGCCGAGGTAGCGGTAGAGCGGGAGGGCCGTCGCCTGCGCCGCCGCGTGCGCGACCGCGAGGCTGACGCCGAGCAGCGCGTTCGCTCCGAGACGCGTCTTCAGGCGCGTTCCGTCGAGCCGCACCAGGAGAGCGTCGACAGTCGCCTGGTCGAGCGCGTCCACCCCCACGAGCTCCGGCTGGATCAAGCGCTCCACGTGCTCGACGGCCTGCAGAACGCCCTTTCCGCGGTAGCGGGACTTGTCCCCGTCGCGCAGTTCGTGCGCCTCGTGCGTACCGGTCGATGCGCCGGACGGAACGATGGCGCGGCCGCGCGCGCCTCCCGCGAGGCGGGCTTCCACCTCGACGGTCGGGTTGCCTCTCGAGTCCAGGACCTCGCGTGCGTGCAGTTCCGCGATCTTCGTCACTTGGCGATCCCCTTTCGCAGGATGCTCCTGCCGGTCATGGCCGCAGGCTGCGGTACCTCTAGGAGTTCGAGCAGGGTCGGGGCGACGTCTGCGAGGATGCCGTCCGCCAGGCTGACGCCCTGCGGCGCGCCCGCGAGCAGCACGGGAACGAGGTTCAGGCTGTGGGAGGTCTGGGGCCCGCCGCGGCTGTCGAGCATCTCCTCCGCGTTGCCGTGGTCCGCGATCACGAGCACCGCGGCGCCCGCATCGAGCAGCGGGGGAAGAAGTTGCGAGAGGCCCCTGTCCACTGTCTCGACGGCGCGCACGGCGGCCTCGATCGATCCTGTGTGACCCACCATGTCGGGGTTCGCGTAGTTGAGCACGAAGAGGTCCGGACGCTCCTCGGTGATGTGGCGCAGCGCCCGCTCCGTCACCTCCGCCGCCGACATCTCCGGCGCCTCGTCGTAGGTCGCGACCTTCGGCGAGGGGACGAGGATGCGCTCCTCTCCGGGGAAGGGTTCCTCGCGGCCCCCGTTCAGGAAATAGGTGACGTGGGCGTACTTCTCGGTCTCCGCCACGCGCAGCTGGCGCAGTCCGGCGCGCGAGACCACCTCTCCGAGCGTCTCCCGGAGATCGGTCGGCGGGAAGGCGACCGGCAAGTGGAAGTCTTGGTCGTACTCCGTCATGGCGGCGAGCCGCATCGGCCCCTCCGGACGCGCAAAGCCCCGGAAGTCCGGGTCGGCGATCGCCCGGGAGATCTGGCGGGCGCGGTCGGAGCGGAAGTTCCAGAAGAAGAAGGCGTCGTCCGCCTGCGCCCCCTCGTACCCGCCGAGCACGGTCGGCTGGACGAACTCGTCCGTCTCGTCCCGGGCGTACGCCTGCCCCAGCGCCTGCGCGGCGTCCGTGGCCCTGAGCCCCTCGCCGCGCACGATCGCGGCGTAGGCCTTCTCGGTGCGGTCGAAGCGGTGGTCGCGGTCCATCGCGTAGAACCGCCCCGCGACGGTCGCGATACGGGCGCCCGTCTCGGCGCAAGCCGCCTGCAGCCGCGCGAGCGACTCCCCCGCGCTCTGCGGCGGGACGTCCCGCCCGTCCAGGAAGGCGTGCACGTAGACCTCCTGGCCGGCGTAGAGGCGCACGAGGGCGATGGCGTGGTCGATGTGGGAGTGCACGCCGCCCGGCGACAGAAGACCCATCAGGTGCAGGCGCCTTGCATGGCGCAGCTCCTGCAGCGCCGGGATGCTGTCGAGCTCGCCCTGGGCGACCGCCCGGCTGATCTTTGGCAGGTCCTGGAACACGACGCGCCCCGCGCCGATGTTGAGGTGGCCGACGTTGGAGTTGCCCATCTGGCCGCTTGTGAGGCCGACCGCCTCGCCGTCCGTGCGCAGTCGCGCCATCGGCCAGCGCTGCGTCAGCGAATGCCAGTAGGGCGTGTTCGCCAGGCTGACCGCGTTGCCCCGCGAGGGCGGCGCGATCCCCCAGCCATCCAGCACGATCAGTCCGACGGGCTTCGGTCTAGGCACCTCCGACCACCGCCTTCAGTAATGCGAGGAATTCTTCTGGGTCGAGCGACGCGCCGCCGACGAGGAAGCCGTCGATGGTGCCTTGGGCGAGGAAGCCTTGGATGTTCTGGGGCTGCACGGAGCCGCCGTACAGGATGCGCATGCCCTCCCGAAGTCCCGTGCGGGCGAGCACGCCCGCGCGGATCGCCGCGGCGACCTCGCCCACCTGCTGCGGCGTCGCCGGCTGGCCGCTGCCGATCGCCCAGACCGGTTCGTAGGCGACGATCACGCGCTGCGCCTGCTCAGCCGAAAGGCCATCGAGCGCCACGTCGTACTGCGCTTTGAGCGCCCGCTGGAAGCCCCCCGACTCCCGCTCGCGCAGTCCCTCGCCGATGCAGTAGATCGGCGTCAGGCCCTGCGCGAGGGCCGCGCGGATGCGCGCGTGCGCCCCCCGGTCGTCATCGCCCGCGCAGCGCCTGCGCTCCGAGTGGGCGACGAGCGCATAGCGGCAGCCCGCCTCACGAACCTGCGCCGCCGACACCATCCCGGTGAACGCGCCGGATTCCTCCCAGAAGACGTCCTGGGAGCCGAGCGCGATCGGGCCATGCCCGATCCGCGCCGAAAGCGCCGGGATCTGCAGGAAGCCGGGCAGGACGACCACGTCGGCACGTCCCAGGAGCGGTGACGCCTGCACGGCGTCCACCCAGGCGATCGCCTCGGCCGTCGTCTTGTGCAGCTTCCAGTTCGCAGCGAGGACCGGCACGCCTAGCGCTCCGAGAGGCCGACGAGGCCAGGCAGCGTGCGGCCTTCGAGGTATTCCAGGGAGGCACCTCCGCCCGTCGAGACGTGGGAAACGCTCTGCGCGACGCCGGCGGCCGCCACCGCCGCGGCGGAGTCGCCCCCGCCCACCACGGTGTAGCCCTTGCACTCCGCAACGGCCCGCGCCACGGCGAGGGTGCCCTCCGCGAAGGGGGCGCGCTCGTAGAGGCCGAGCGGCCCGTTCCAGAAGATCCTGGCGGCCGGCACGATCGCCTCGCGGAAGATGCTGCGGGTCAAGGGACCGATGTCGAGGATCATCTCGTCCGAGCCGACCTCCTCGACGAGGACGGCGTGGCCGCCTTCCGTCATCGCGCGGCTCACCACCACGTCCGACGGCAGGCGGAAGCGGTCCGAGAAGCGGCGCATCAGGCCGCGCGCCACGTCGAGCTCCCCGCTCTCGCAGAGCGAGCGTCCGATCGGCACCCCGCGCGCCTGCAGGAACGTGTTCGCGAGCGCGCCGCCGACGAGCACCGTCTCGGCCTGCGCCGCGAGGTGCTCGATCACCCCGATCTTGTCGGAGATCTTCGCGCCGCCCAGCACGAGCACGAACGGCTGGCCCGTCCCGTGCATCAACCGGTCGAGCGCCGTGACCTCCTCCTGCACGAGATAGCCGGCGAAGGAGGGCAGGATGGCGCAGACCGCATGTGTCGACGCGTGGGCGCGGTGCACGGCGCCGAAAGCGTCCTGCACGAAGACCTCGCCGAAGCTCGCGAGCTCCGCTGCGAACCCGGGGTCGTCCTCCGTCTCGCGCGGATCGAAGCGCAGGTTGTCGAGCAAGAGCACCTCGCCGGGCTGCAGACGGTGCACCTCCGTGCGGGCGTCGGCGCCGGTCGGGAGGCCGGGGGCGAACCGCACCGGCTCCCCGAGCAGCGCCGAGAGCCGGCGCGCCACGGGCGCGAGGCTGAGTCCTTCCTGCACCTGCCCCTTCGGGCGGCCGAGGTGGGACGCCAGGACGATGGCGCTGCCTGCTGCGCGCAGATGCTCGATCGTGCGCAGCGACGCGCGGATCCGCGTGTCGTCGCGCACCTCACCGTCCTGCAGCGGCACATTCAGGTCGGCGCGGACGAGGACCCTCTTCGCCTGCGGCGCGCGGCCCAGGCTGCGCAGGTTCACTGCTCTTCCCTCTTTGCGATGTAGGCTGCGAAATCGACGAGCCGCGTGGCGTAGCCCCACTCGTTGTCGTACCACGCCATCACCTTCGCGAGCTGCCCGACCGCGGCGGTCAGGCCGGCGTCGAGCGTCGCCGAGGCCGAGGAGCCGCGCAGGTCGGAGGAGACGAGCGGCGCCTCCGTGTAATCGAGGATGCCCCGCATCGGCCCCTCGGCCGCGGCGCGCATCGCCCGGTTGATCGCCTGGGCGTCCGCAGGCCGGCGCAGCCGCACGACGAGGTCGACCGCCGACACGACCTGGGTCGGCACGCGCAGCGCGATCCCGTGGAAGTTCTTCCCGAGTTCCGGCCAGACGGCCTTCACGGCCTTCGCCGCGCCGGTCGACGTGGGGATGATGTTCACTGCCGCGGCGCGGGCGCGCCGCAGGTCCTTGTGTGATTTGTCGAGGAGGTTCTGGTCCGACGTGTAGCTGTGCACCGCCGTCATCATGCCCTCCTCGACGCCGAACGCGTCGTCGAGGACCTTCGTGATGGGCAGAAGGCAGTTCGTCGTGCACGAGCCCATCGACATGACGAAGTGCTCCTTGGGATCGAACTCCTCCTCGTTCACCCCGAGGACGAAGGTCGGAACGGGGTTCACCTTCCACGGCGCCGCCAGGACGACGCGGCGCGCCCCGCCGGCAAGGTGGGCCTTCGCGAGCTCGGGGTCGTTGAACTTGCCGCTCGCCTCGATCACCAGATCGACGCCTGCGCTGCGCCAGTCGATCTTGCCCGGCTCGCGCTCGTGGAAGGTGGGAATGCTGCGGCCGTTGATGAACAGGTGGTCTTCGTCCGACGAGACATCGGCTGCAAACGTTCCGTAGTTGGAGTCGTACTTCAGAAGATGCGCCATGGTCGCGTTGTCGCCAGGGCCATTCACTGCGACGATCTGTACGTCGGAGCGTCCTTCGGCGATCCTGAGCGCGCGCCGTCCAACGGCGCCAAGCCCCGATATGCCTACGCGTATCAAGGGGGGCCACTTCCTCCTTGTTCCATTTGGGCACAGACCGGATTCATTATAGCGAATAGCCCTTTCTGCCACCACCTGCAGTCCGTTCCATAGGGCCTCGCTCTTACGCATCTCCGCATGGCCGAACGGACGTCCGAACGACCCTTCCGCACCCGGCGCTGACCTGGCGACAGGACCCGCGCAAGCGATCCCGAAAGTGGCCCCAACGCCCTCTTGCGAGGAGGCTTGCGCATGATGCTGCGGGTGCAGCGCTGCGAACTCGACCTCACCCTTCTCCCGCAGCCGCGCAATCACCCGGTTGGGGACGCCCCGGGCCGGATCGAGGGCGCATGCACGCTGCACTTGCACAACCAGGGCCGCCGGACCGTCTCGCGGGTGCACCTCCTGCTCTACCGCCTGCTGCGCGTCACGGGCGCGACGCAGGACGGGAATCGCGCACTGGCGCTGCGCCAGTCGGTGCGGCACTTGCCGGTGCGCGACATGCCAAACCTCTACGTCAACCGCGTCTCCCTCGCGCTGGCCGAGGACCTCGGGCCAGGGCAGGAGACGGATCTGCACCTTCGCTACGCGGGAGCGCTCGTCGGCTACCGCGAGCTCTTCCCCTACGCGCACGACGCAGTGCACCCGGACATCGCCGTCCTGCGGCCCGAGTCCCTCTTCTATCCGGTAGTCGGCCCGCTCTCGCTCGAGGGTCTGCGCCGCGCATGGTCGGTGCCGGCGTTCCGCGTCGAGGTACGCCATCCCGCGGACTGGACCTGCCTGCTTCCACCCGCGCGCGGCGTCCGGCTGGGCGATGGCGCGACGGCCTTCGAGAGCGCCGATGAGGCGCCTGGGCTGCACCTCTTCGCCGCTCCCTACACCACGGCGCGCGGCGAAGGCGTGCTCGTGCACCACCGGCCAGGCCACCAGGAGTGGGCGCAAGCGGTCTCGTCCGCAGCCTTGTTCGCGCGCTCCACCCTGCAGCGGTGGCTCGGCCCCGCGCCAGCAGCCGGGCCGGTGGAGATCGCCGAGATCCCTCCCGGCTGGGGCTCCCAGCACCTGCCGGGCCTCATCGCCCAGTGCGGCGGCGAGGGCCCGGAGCAGGTGTTCCGCGACGTGGCGCACGAGGTGTGCCACTTTTGGACGCCATCTCCCTGCGCAGATCCGCACCGCTTCTGTGACGAGTCGATCGCGCACTACCTCGAGGACCTCCTGGTCGGCGAGCGCGCAGGCGGCGGCCGCGGCGACGACGCCCTCCTGCGGCACGCGGCCGTCCTCAGGGAGCGTCCCGGGGCCGTGCGCACCCCCCTCGCGTCCGCGGCGGACGGGGCGGATGTCGACATCGTTTCCCGCCACAAGGGTCCCGTCGCCCTCGCCGCCCTCGAGCGCGCCATCGGCAAGGAGCGGATGTTCGGCCTGCTGGGGAGCTGGGCCCGCGACCCGGGTGCGGCCGGCGCCGATGCCGGCGCCTTCGCGCACTTCGCCCTGCGCGCGCTGCGGGACGTGCAGGCATGGGATATCGGGCGGTTCCTCGACGACTGGTTCTTCACGGAGCAGGCGCCGTTCGACCCGGACATGTCGCCCGGCGAGGCGCTTGACCTGTCGCTCGCGCGGTATCGCACCGCTTCCTAGCGCAGGGAGTTCCCTCTCGCGAACGGGTTGCGCTAGATGCGGCCTGCTTGCCTCGCCTCCTCCAGCACCGCGCGCAGCTCCTCGTCCGAGACGGCGGTGACGCGCCCCTGGGCGTACTGGGCCGCCACCCAGTCCGCCAGCAGCGCGACCTCGGGGTGGTCCTTCGCGAGCGATCCCGCCGGCATCCGCAGTTCGCGCTCCAGCCAGAGCGCGACGCCCGCCGCACCGGCCTTGTCCGTGACCAGGACGCCCGGCGGCCGGCCCAAAAGCCGCCCCGTGTCGAAGATGCTGTAGATCTCCTCGTCCTTGCGCAGCCCGTCGAGGTGGATGCCTGCCGCGGTGACATGGCTCTGCGACCCGACGAAGGGCGTCATCGGGGGGATCCGGTAGGAGAGCTGCTCCTCTGCAAAGCGCGCGACCTCCGCGATCGCCAGCGTGTCGACGTCCGCGCGGCCCGTGAGGCCCATCCACTCGAAGAGCAGCCCCTCGATCGGCGTGTTGCCCGTCCGCTCGCCGAAGCCGAGCAGCGTGCCGTTCACCGCGCCGCAGCCGTAGCGCCAGGCCGCCACGGCGTTGGAGAAGCCGTGGTGGAAGTCGTTGTGCCCGTGCCACTCGAGCGCCGCCTCCGGCACGGCGGCCTCGTGGCGCAGCGCCGCGACCAGCTTCGGGACGCTGCGCGGCGGCGCGGCGTCGTCGTAGTCGACGCCGTAGCCCAGGGTGTCGCAGAGGCGGATCTTCACCTGGATGCCGCTCTCGCGGCTGCGCTCCATGAGGAGGCGCGCGAAGGGCAGCACGAATCCCTCGAGGTCCGCCCGCGTCGCGTCCTCGAAGTGGCAGCGCGGCACGATCCCCTCCGCAAGCGCCGCGTCGACCACCCGCAGGTACTGCTCGAGCGCCTTGCGCCGCGTGAGTCCGAGCTTGCGGTAGATGTGGTAGTCCGAGCAGGACGTCAGGATGCCGGTCTCACGCACGCCCGCCGCCTTGACGAGCGCGAAGTCCTCCGGGCGCGCCCGGATCCACGCCGTCACCTCCGGGAACCGGTAGCCGCGATCCTGGCACGCCTCGACCGCCTGGCGGTCGCGCGCGCTGTAGAGGAAGAACTCCGACTGGCGCACGAGGCCCGCCTCCCCGCCGAGCCGGTGCAGGAGATCGAACAGCCGCACGATCTCCTGCGGGGCATACGGCGCGCGGGCCTGCTGCCCGTCCCGAAAGGTCGTGTCGGTGATGTGCGGGTCGCGCGCGGGCTCCGGCGCCACGCGCACGCCGTCGAAGGGGATGCGCGGCGGCACCTCGTACGGGAAGATCTCGCGGAAGAGTTCCGGCTCGGTCCTGTCCATCGGATCTTGCATGGTCTTCTCGCCTCCCGCCTGCATCATCGCTTGACGGGATTGTTCATGAATCTCAAATATATTGACAGAACGTTTTGATTTCCCAATCAGGAGGGATGCGCGTGGACAGCGCCGCGCTGCGCACGTTCGTCGTCGCCGCCCGGGCGGGGAGCTTCCGGCGCGCCGCGGCGCTGCGCTACCTCTCGCAGGCCACGGTGACGCAGCAGATCCAGCGGCTCGAGGCGGAGCTCGGGGTACTCCTCTTTGACCGGAGCGGGCGCAGCGTCCGCCTCTCGGCCGCGGGCGAGAGGTTCCTCCCGCGCGCCGAGCGCGTGCTGCGCGAGCTCGCGCAGGCCGGCGCCGATCTTGCCCTCGGACGCGGCGCCCCCTTGCGCATCGCCGCCGCGCCGCACATCGCGCGCGTCTTCCTGCCGCCGCTCCTCTCTCGCGCCCGCTCTCTCGGCGGCGAGTGGTCGCTCGCCGTCTTCCCCTCGACGGAGGTGCCGGACGCCGTGCGCTCCGGCGCGGCGGACATCGGCTTCGCCCGCTTCCGCCCCCTGCCCCAGGACCTGCAGGCCCGCTTCCTCTACGAGGACGATCTCGTCCTCGTCGTCGCCCACGACGGCCTCGACCTCGACCGCGAACCGCCGGACGCCGAGGACCTCCTCCAGCGCCTGCCCCTCTTCACCTACGGGCCGGGCGCCACATGGGTCGCCGTCGAGGAGTCCTTGCGCCGGGTGCAGCTGCCCCTCCCGCGGCCGATGCACGTCGAGCAGGTGGACATCGCGAAGCAGTTCGCCCTCGGAGGCTTCGGCCTGGCCATCCTGCCGCGCGCCGCGGTGCGTGCGGAGCTCGCCTACGGCAGCGCGCTCGCGGTGCCGCTGCCCGGCGTGGTCCTCCCCAAGGACGGCGTGTACGCCATGCTGCCGCTCGAGCCCGCGCCCGCCGCGCAGGCCTTCGCGGCCGATGCGGCGGCATGGCTCGGCCGGCGCGCCACAGAGCGCTAGCCGTCTACGCGAAGAGGCCGGCGAAGGCTTCCCTTCGCCGGCCCCGGGGTGCAGCTGCCTAGATGTCGAGGTAGAGGTAGTACTCCATCGGCACCGGCCGCAGGTTCACCGGCTGCACTTCTTCGCGCCGCTTGTAGTCGATCCAGGCCGCGATCAGGTCCTCGGTGAAGACGCCGCCCTCGGTCAGGAAGGCGTGGTCCTTCTCGAGCTCGTCGAGCGCCTCGGTAAGGCTGCCCGGCACCGCCCGGATCTTCGCCGCGTCCTCCGGCGACAGGTGGTAGATGTTCTTGTCGAGCGGGCCGAAGCCGAGCGCCGTCGGGTCGAGCTTGCGCTTCACCCCGTCGAGACCGGCCATGAGCATTGCGGCGAACGAGAGATAGGGGTTTCCGGTCGAGTCCGGCGTGCGGAACTCGATGCGCACGGACTTCGGGCTCTCCTGCGCGATCGGCACGCGCACGGCCGCGGAGCGGTTGCCCTTCGCGAACACGAGGTTCACCGGCGCTTCGAAGCCCGGCACCAGCCGGCGGTAGGAGTTCGTGGTCGCGTTCGTCAGGCCGACGAGCGCCGGCGCGTGCGAAAGGATGCCCGCGATGTAGTGCAGCGCCGTCTCGGAGAGGTTGCCGTAGCCGCCCTTGCCGTAGAAGAGGGGCTCGCCGCCGCGGAAGATCGACTGGTGGGTGTGCATGCCCGAGCCGTTGTCGCCGTACAGCGGCTTCGGCATGAAGGTCGCGATCTTGCCGGCCTGGCGGGAGATGTTCTTGACGATGTACTTGTAGAGCAGCACGTGGTCGGCCGTTCGCGTCAGGCGGTCGAACCGGAACCCGATTTCGCTCTGCCCTGCCGTCGCCACCTCGTGGTGGTGCCGCTCGACGTACATGCCGCAGTCCATCATCGTCCGCACCATCTCGCCGCGCAGGTCGGAGAGCTGGTCGTGCGGCGATACGGGCGCGTACCCGGACTTCGGCCGGATGCGGTGCTGCAGGTTCGGCGTGCCGATGTCCCCCGTGCCCCAGGCCGACTCCTCCGAGCCGATCGCGAAGAACGACTCCTCGGGGTTGATCTGGTAGCGGACGTCGTCGAAGACGAAGAACTCCAGTTCCGGTCCGAAGTAGGCGACGTCGCCGATGCCGGACGCGGTCAGGTAGTGCTCGGCCTGCTGGGCGATGAAGCGCGGGTCGCGGGCGAAGCGGTGCATGCCGGGTTCGTAGACGTCGCAGGAGATCGAAAGCGTGCGGCGCGCGTGGAAGGGGTCGACGAAGGCGGTCTCGGGGTCGGGGAGCATGACCATGTCGCTCTCCTCGATCTCCCGAAAGCCGCGCAGGGAACTCCCGTCGAACGGGACGCCATCGGTGAACGCGTCCGCGCCGATCTCGGCGGCGGGCAGGGTGATGTGGTGCCACGTGCCGGGAAGGTCGACCAGCTTCAGGTCGACGAACTCCACCTCACCGCTCTGCAGCATGGCCAGGATCTCGTCCCTAGTCAACGTCATCCTCCTCTTCGTCGTGCTCGGAGATCATGCGCTCGAGCTCCGCGCGGTTCGATACAGGGTAGAGCGAGCGCAGCGCCTGGGTGGAGAGCAGCCTGCTCCGCACGTCCGACTCCTCGCGGGGCAAGGCGCGCTGCTGCGCGAGCACCCGCCGGACGCCCTGCAGCGTCTGCCCCTGGTCGAGCAGGCGGCGGATCTGCTGCAGTCTCGCCACCTCCTGCGGTCCGTAGAGACGCTGACGCCCCGGCGAGCGGCGCGGCGCGATGAGGCCGAGCCCCTCATAGTAGCGGATTTGCCGCTCCGTGAGCCCGGTGAGGGCGCTCACCGGGCCGATGCCCAAGAGGCTCTCTGCCATGCGCTCGCACTCCCTTCTGTCAGGTATAGTAGTGTTCTTGCCGAAACACGGTCAATGATTTGTCAGGTTTCTGCGCAAACTTAACGTCTGCCTGCGCAGGGCATGCCAAACGGCCGCCGGATCTTGTCCGGCGGCCGCCAAAAGGCGCCTCAGTGGTTCAGGTCCTTGCGCTCCCCGGACACCATGTAGATCACGGCCTCCCCGAGGTTCGTCGCATGGTCTGCCACGCGCTCGAGGTGCTGGGCGACGAACAGGAGGTGCGTCGCCTGGTGGATCGTGCGCGGGTCCTCCATCATGTAGACGAGCAGTTCGCGCAGCACCTGGCTGTACAGGTGGTCGACCTGGTCGTCCGTGCGCAGGAGTTCGTGCGCCGCGTCGGGGTCGCGGCGGACGTAGGCGCGCAGGGCGTCGCGCGTCATCCGCTGCGCGAGGTCCGCCATGCGCGGAATGTCGATCAGCGGCTTCATCAGCGGCTCGCCCGCGATGCGCAATGTCACCTTCGCGATGTCGACGGCGTGGTCGCCGATCCGCTCGAGGTCCCCGACGATCTTGATCGCCGTGCCGACGATGCGCAGGTCGCTCGCCATCGGCTGCTGCAGCGCGATGATCTCGAGGCAGCGCGTCTCGATGTCGACCTGCATCGCGTCGACGTCGTCGTCGCCGTCGACGATCTCCTGCGCCGTCTGCATGTCGCCGGATTCGAGGGAGCGCACGGACTGCCCGATCCGTTCCTCCACAAGCGTTCCCATGCGCAAGATGTCCTGCTGGAGCTCTTCGAGTTCCTGGTGGAACGAGCTTCGCACGATGCCTGCCCCCCTCTAGCCGAACCGGCCTGTGATGTAGTCCTCTGTCCGCTGGTCGCGCGGACGGGTGAAGATATCCTTCGTCGGCCCGAACTCGACCAGTTCGCCGCTCAGGAAGAAGGCGGTGTTGTCCGAGATGCGGCCGGCCTGCTGCATGTTGTGCGTCACGACGATCAAGGTATACCGCTCTTTCAGCGAGACCGCGAGCTCCTCGATCTTCGCCGTCGCCACCGGGTCGAGCGCTGAAGCCGGCTCGTCCATCAAAAGGACCTCCGGTTCCACCGCGAGCGCGCGGGCGATGCACAGGCGCTGCTGCTGGCCGCCGGAGAGCTCGAAGGCGCTGCGCTGCAGCTTGTCGCTCACCTCGTCCCAGAGCGCCGCGGCGCGCAGGCTCTCCTCGACGATCTCGCGCAGCCTGCGCTCGTTGCGCTGCCCGTGGATGCGGGGCCCGTAGGCGACGTTCTGGTAGATCGACATGGGGAACGGGTTCGGCCGCTGGAAGACCATGCCGACCCGCCGGCGCAGCGTCACGGGGTCCTTGCCGCGGGCGTAGATGTCCTCCCCGTCGAGCAGGACGCTACCCTGGATCCGCGCCCCCGGCACGTGGTCGTTCATCCGGTTCAGCGTGCGCAGGAAGGAGGACTTGCCGCAGCCGCTCGGTCCGATGATCGCCGTGATCGAATGCTCCGGCACCTTCAGGCTGATCTCTTTGAGTCGCTGCGCTGGACCGTACCAGAGGTTAAGCTGCTCGGCTTCCATCTTCGCTGCGTTCAACGCGTGAGACCCTCCTGTCGCCCTTCGCCAAAGAGAGCGGCCGCCGCCGCCGCGAGCGCCGAGAGCGCGAGCAGCAGCACGATCGGCCAGAATGCCTGCGCCGTCCCGATCCGTCCTTGCATCTCAAGATACCATAGGCCCGCCGCAAGCGTCGCTCCCGCCCGCACCGCCCCGACGCCGTGCGCCGCGAGCGGTCCTGCGAGGAGCGCGACGAGCCCCGCCTCGCCCAGCGAGCGCCCTACGACGAGCAGCAGGGAGCGCGCCACCTCGGCGCGCGCCGCAGGGAACACGGCCCGCGCCGCCTGCGCCGCGTCCGCCCCGAGCGCGAGGGCGGCGTCG
>JAJYTV010000020.1 GCA_021792885.1 Bacillota bacterium | reverse complement strand
CCCGCTCGGCGAGCGCGCCGTGCCCGATCGAACGGCGGCTCGGTGCGCGCAGCGGCCTTGCTTCGCCGGTCGAGAACGGCGGGAAGTTGTAGTGGTGGATGTAGCGCTTGCTGTCGTCGACGCCGATGTCGTCAAGGATCTGCTTGTCGGAGACGGCGCCCAGGGTGCAGATCGTGAGGACCTGCGTCTGGCCGCGGGTGAAGAGGCCGGTCCCGTGGGTGCGCGGCAGGATGCCGGTGTCACAGGTGATCGGCCGGATCTCGTCGGTGCGGCGGCCGTCCGCGCGGATCCCCTCTTCGAGGATCAGGCGGCGCATGACGGACTTGCGGGCCGCCTTCAGCGCGTCCGCGACCTCCTGGCCCCGCTCCGGGAAGCGCTCTGCGAGCGCTGCCGTCACTTCCTGCTCTAGCGTCGCCGTGTCGGCCTCGCGCCGCAGCTTGTCCGCGTTGCGCATCGCTGCCTCGAGGCGGCCTGCCAGCACTTCCTGCACCGCTTCGCCGATCTCCGCAGCCGGCTTCGTGATCGGGTAGGCGCCCTTCTCGCACCCGGCGCGGCGGCGCAGCTCCTCCTGCATGTCGAGGACCTGCTGGATCTGCTCGAAGCCGAAGCGGATCGACGCGAGCACCTGCGCCTCCGTTACGCGGTGGGCACCGGCCTCGATCATGATCACCGCGTCGCGCTTGCAGGCGACGGTGAGGTGCAGCAGGGAGTCCGCCAGCTGCTCCTGGGTCGGGTTCAGGACGTACTTGCCGTCGCAAAGCCCGATCACGGCACCGCCGATCGGGCCGTCGAAGGGAATGTCGGAGATGTGCAGCGCGGCGGACGCGCCGATCATGCCGGCCACCTCGATCGGGCAGTCGTGGTCGACGGAGAGGACGTTGCAGATGACCTGCACGTCGTTGCGGAAGCCCTTCGGGAAGAGCGGGCGGATCGGGCGGTCCGTGAGGCGCGCCGCCAGGATGCCCTTCTCGCTCGCGCGACCCTCGCGCTTGATGAAGCCGCCGGGAATCCTGCCGACGGCGTACAGCCGCTCCTCGTAGTCTACCGTCAGCGGAAAGAAGTCGATGCCGGCCCGCGGTTCCCGCGAGGCGACCGCCGTCACCAGCACCACCGTCTCGCCGTAGGTCACGAGCACCGCGCCGTTCGCCTGCTTCGCGAGCCGCCCCGTCTCCAGGGTCAGCTTGCGTCCGCCCCACTCTCCCTCAACACGCACTACCTCCAAGGCAGCGCCTCCCTTCATCCGTCCAGGGCCGCGTACAGGCAAGGAGGGAGCGGGTTGCCCCGCTCCCTCTCTCAGTGACGAAGCCCGAGCTGCTCGGCGATCGCCCGATAGCGCGCCGGGTCGATCGAACGCAGATAGTTGAGTAGCCCCCGCCGACGACCGACCATCGTGAGCAGTCCGCGGCGGGAATGGAAGTCCTTCTTGTGTACCTTGAGGTGCTCCGTGAGGTACGTGATGCGCTCCGTGAGGAGTGCGATCTGCACCTCCGGCGACCCGGTGTCGCCCTCGTGCCGTCCGTACTTCTGCATGATCCCCTGCTTCTGGTCCTGATCGAGCGCCATGTGGCTCCTCCCATACTTGCCCTTCCCGCAGCAGCCTCGGCTGCCGCGCGGCGGGTGTGATCGATCCTAGTGGAGCTCCGCCCGGGGTCGGTCCGGCTCCCAGATCGCATACAGCGCTTCGACGAACGCCTGCTCGCGCGGATCCTCCACGCCTGTCTCGCGGTAGAACAGCTCGAGACGCCGGCGCAAGACGCGGAATTCGCGGCTCAGCACGATCGTCGTGAAGCGTTGCAGCAGGTCCTCTGGCCCGTACTCGTCCAGCGCCGAGCCACCTCCTATTATCCTGGCTATCCTAGCATATCGCCGAAGTCAGCCGCAACGCCGCCGAGCACAGTGCGCGCGTCGACGCAATCCTGCGCCATCTGCGCGCGCAGCGCCTCGGCCGACGCGTAGCGTTCGATGCCGCGCAGGCGATGCGTGAACGCGACGAGCAGTTCCTGCCCGTAGAGATCTCCCGCGTAGTCCAGCAGGTGCACCTCGAGCAGCGGCTCCTGCTCGTCGAACGTGGGACGCGGTCCGAGGCTCGCCGCGCCGCCCATGATCCGCCCCTGCACGAGGCAGCGCACGGCGTAGACGCCGGGTCTGGGCATCGCCTGCTCCGGTGCGCAGTGCACGTTGGCGGTCGGGAAGCCGAGCGTGCGCCCGCGCTGGGCGCCTGGACGCACCGTGCCCCGCACGGCGAACTCGCGCCCGAGCATGGTCTGCACGGCATCGAGGTTCCCCGCCTCAAGCGCCGCACGGACCCGGCTCGACGAGACGGTGTCGCCGAGCGCCGCGGTCGGTCCAACGACCATGAGCGGCACGCCCGCCGCGGCGAGCTGCGCGCGCAGCGACTCGACACCGCCGCGCGCAGCCCTGCCGTAGCTGAAGTTGAAGCCCACGACGACCTCGGCGGGGCGCACGAGATCGAGCAGCACCCGCCCGACGAACTGCTCCGGCTCCATCGCCGCGACCTTCGCGTCGAAGGGCAGGCGCAAGAGGGTCGCAGCCCCGTGGCGCGCGAGCAGCCTCCCGCGCTCGGGCAGCGGCGTGAGGAGCCTCGGCGGCTGGCCGAGGACCGCGAGGGGATGCGGGTCCGGAACCAGGACTACGGGCGTGTGGCTCCCGGCGCCGGCCGCGCCCGCAAGCGCGCGAAGCACCTCCTGGTGACCGCGGTGCACGCCGTCGAAGTTGCCGATCGCTAGCGCGCAACCCGGCTCCGGGGGCTGCGCGAACACATCCTGCCAAGGCACCGTTCAATCCTCCAAGCCGAGCACGGTCTGCGGATGCCAGACGCCATCTTGGTCCCCGACGACCACCGCGACCAGACGATCGCCGATGAGGGCGCGGTGCGCTCCCAGAGCGCCGGCCCCGGACAGGCGCTGCCCCAGCGCGAGGCGCCGCGCCTGCTCGGGGGTGAACTGCACCTTGGGCAGGTGGCGCACCAGCACGTCGGGCGGCTGCGGCAGCCAGGGCTCTTCGAGCGCCTGGCAATCCTCCACCCGGACGCCGCCCGCGCGCGTGCGCACGAGCGCAGCGAGCACCCCGCCCGTGCCGAGCGCCGCGCCGAGGTCGCGCGCGAGACTGCGCACGTAGTAGCCGGCTCCGACATGCAGCGAGAGCCGCACCTTGGCCACCTCGCCGGGGACGAATCCCTCGATGCGGAAGGCGTGCAGCGTCGCCGGCCGCGACGGCAGGTCGAGCGCCTCCCCGGTGCGCGCCGCGCGGTAGGCGCGCTGCCCGTCCACCTGCCGGGCAGAGTAGGCCGGCGGGCGCTGCGGGTGGGTCCCGATCTGCGCGCGCACCGCCTGCTCCACGTCCTGCGCCGTCAGTTGGGACGCGTCTTCGCCGCGCGAGAGCGTCTGGGCGAAATCGTCGCTGGGGCTCGTGCGCCCGAGCCAGATCTCCGCGGCGTACTCCTTGTCCATCCCTTCCGCGTAGCGGATGAGGCGCGTCGCGCGCCCGTAGGCGACGAGCAGCACCCCGGCCGCCAGCGGGTCGAGCGTGCCGAGGTGACCTGCGGGCCGGCCGGTTCGCCGCCGCACGAGCGAGACCGCATCGTGCGAGGAGCAGCCAGGCGGCTTGACGAGCCCGACCACCCCGTCCGGGATCACGGCCGCACGAGCGCGAGCAGCATCGCCTCGGCCTCCTCGAGGCTGCCCTCGAACGTCGCGCCTGCGGCGCGCGCGTGCCCGCCGCCGCCGATCCGCGCGGCGAGATGCGAGACGTCGACCGCGCCCTTCGAGCGCAGGCTCAGCTTCACCTCGTGCGGGCCTTCCTGGCGCAGCAGGGCGCCGACCTCGATGCCCTCGATGCGCCGCGCGTAGTCGACGATGCCGAGCGTCTCCGCATCGGCCGCGACAGCGCCGGAGCGCTCGAAATCCTCGCTGCTCAGCACGATGTAGGCGAGCGAGAGGTCCTCGCGCACCCGCAGCGACTGCAGCGCAGCGCCGAGCAGGCGCAGGCCCGAGACAGCCTGGCGCTCGTAGAGCTGCTGGGAGATCTCGCCCGGCTCGAGCCCTGCGTCCAAGAGGCGGGCGGCGAGGCGATGGCTGTCCGGCGTGGTCGCGGCGTAGCGGAAGCCGCCGGTGTCGGTCTCGAGACCGACGTAGAGGGCGAGCGCGATCTCCCGGTCGATCGTCACACCGAGCTGCTCGATCACCCGGGCGGCGATCTCCGCCGACGCGGCCGCCTGCGGATCGATGAAACAGACGTCGCCGAAGCGCGTGTTCGTCGCGTGGTGGTCGACGTCGAGCACCCGCGGCGCGTAGCGTTTGAGGTCCTGCGGCGCGCCGGTGCGGCGCTCATCGGCGCAGTCGAAGAGCGCGACGAGGTCGAAGCGGCGGTCCTTCACGGCCGACCAGGGAATGTATTCCGGGTAGGTCGGCACGAGATCGTAGACGCCAGGCACGGGGTCCGGCGTCACGAGCATGACTTCCTTGCCCAGTCGGCGCAGCGCGAGCGCGATCGCCGCCGTGCTGCCGATCGAGTCGCCGTCCGGCTGGCGGTGCAGGCACATCAGGACGGTCTTGGCCGCGCGGAGCGCGGCGATCACGTCCTTCACGTCTGCTGCTCCGGCCCGAGGTCGCGCAGGATCTCATCGATCCGCTGTCCCGCGGCCATCGACTCGTCGAGCGCGAAGCGCAGCTCCGGCACCTTGCGCACGCCGAGCGCCTCGCCCAGGCGCGTGCGCACGAAGCCCACCGCGTGCCTGAGCGCCTTCAGCGTGTCGTCCGCCGCCTTTCCCTGTCCCAGCGTCGACACGTAGATGCGCGCGAACTCCCCGTCCGGGGATACTTCCGCACGCACGACGCTGACCATGCCGACCCGCGGATCCTTGAGATCGCGCAGAATCAGCGCCGTCTCCTGCATGATGCGCTCTTGCAGGCGCAGCTGCCGCGTGTTCGCCATCCGACTCTCCCCCTCCGGCCTAGCGCTCGCCGATCTCCACCGTGCGCGCATCGAGCCCAGCGCGCCCGATCTCCGCGAGTGCCTCCTGCAGCATGCGTTCGGCATGCGTCCGCGCGTTCGCGAGCGCGCAGATGCCCAGCCCCAGGAGCTGCGCATCGTCCAGGTGGTCAATCTCGGCGATCGCCACCGGGTGCTGCCGGCCGATCCTGTCGATCAGGCTCCGCGCCACCTGCCGCTTGTCCTTCAGAGAGTGCGCCCAGGGGATGTGGATCACCACCTGGGCCGCATACAGACTGAGGCTCAGCTCACCGGCACTTCCTCGACGACGAAGAACTCGAGCTTGTCGCCTTCGCGCAGGTCCTGGAACTTCTCGATGCCGACGCCGCACTCATAGCCCTGCTCCACTTCGCGAACATCATCCTTGAAGCGGCGCAGCGAGGAGATCTGCCCCTCGTGGAGCACGACGCCGTCGCGCACGACGCGCACCTGGGACTGGCGCGTGACCTTGCCTTCCGTGACGTAGAGGCCGCCGATCGTGCCGATCTTCGGCACCTTGAAGACCTCGCGCACCTCGGCGTGGCCCAGCACCTTCTCGCGGATCTCGGGGCGCTGCATGCCATGGATGGCCGCTTCGATCTCGTCGATCGCTTCGTAGATCACGCGGTAGGTGCGGATGTCGACCTCCTCGCGCTCCGCGGCGCGGCGAGCGGCGACGTCCGGGCGGACGTTGAAGCCGACGATGATCGCCTTCGACGTCTGCGCGAGCATGACGTCCGACTCGTTGATCGCGCCGACCGCCTCGTGCAGGACGCGCACGCGCACCTGCGGGGTCGTCAGGCGCTCGAGGGAAGCGCGGAGCGCTTCCACGGAGCCGTGCACGTCGCCCTTCAGGATCACGTTGAGGTCCTGCGACTCGCCTTCCTGGATGCGCTGGTAGAGCGCTTCGAGGCTTGTTCGGGACTCCGGGCGCAGGTCTTCCACGCGGCTGCGCTGGCGGCGCGCCTCGGCCACCGCACGCGCCTTGCGCTCGTCGTCGACCGCGATGAAGCGGTCGCCCGCCTCCGGCACCTCGCTGAGGCCGAGCACCTCCACGGGCGTCGCCGGCCCAGCCTTGCGCACGAGCTTGCCGCGGTCGTCGTAGAGCGCGCGCACGCGACCGTAGGCCTTGCCCACGACGAACGCGTCGCCGGATTCGAGCGTGCCGACCTGCACGAGAACGGTCGCCACCGGGCCTCGGCCGCGGTCCAGGCGCGCCTCGAGCACCGTGCCACGCGCCAGCTTGTCGGCGTTCGCCTTCAGCTCGCGCAGTTCGGCCACGAGGAGCAGCATCTCGAGCAGCTGGTCGATGCCCTCGTGCGTCTTCGCCGAGACGCCGACCATGATCGTGTCGCCGCCCCACTCCTCCGGCAGGAGGCCGTGCTCGGTGAGCTGCTGCTTGACGCGGTCGGGGTTCGCCCCAGGCTTGTCGATCTTGTTGATCGCCACCACGACCGGCACGCCAGCCGCGCGGGCGTGGTTCAGCGCCTCGATCGTCTGCGGCATCACGCCGTCGTCCGCCGCCACCACGAGCACCGCGATGTCGGTGATCGAGGCGCCGCGCGCGCGCATCGAGGTGAACGCCTCGTGACCAGGAGTGTCCAGGAAGACGACCCGCTTGCCCTTGTGGTGGATCACCGAAGCGCCGATATGCTGGGTGATCCCGCCCGCCTCGTGCGTCGTGACGCTCGTGTCACGGATCGCGTCGAGGAGGCTGGTCTTGCCGTGGTCTACGTGGCCCATGACCACGACGATCGGGGCGCGCATGCGGAGCTTCTCTTCCGGGTCTTCCTGCTCGGCCTCGATCTCCTCCTCGAGCGTCGGCCCGGGTGGCTTGATCTCGACCTGCTGGAATCCGAGCTCCGTCGCGACGAGCGCCGCCGTCTCGACGTCCAGTTCGTGGTTCAAGGTCGCCATCACGCCGAGGCCCATGAGACGGCGAATCAGCTCGCCGGCCGCCACGCCCAGCTTCTGGCCGAGCTCCTGGACGGAGAGGGCGGTCTCCAGCGTGACGGGACGGTCGGTGCGAATCTGACTCTGCTGACGGTGCCGCGGATGGACGCGGCGCTCGAAGCGGTGCTCCTCCTCGCCGTGCCTCCGCTCGGCCGGTCCGCGCCGCTTCTGCGGGGGTCGGGAGCCCGGGCCGGTGGGGCGGCCGGGGGCGGGAGTTGCCGGCGGCGGGACGCGCATCCCTGGCGCCGCTGCGCCGCGGCCCTGACTCGGGCTCGGCCTGCCGGGCAGAGACCCCACGCCGGGGCGTAGGGCGCCGGCCGGCCTCTTCTGCGGCAGCGTCCCGATGCCGGGCCGGGGCGGGGCCGCGTCGGCCGCCGGACGGGATGCTCCGGCCGGTCGGGGCAGGGAGCCGACGCCTTGCGGGACGGCCTCCCTCGTCGGCAGTGCCCTCGAGGGGCCGCCAGACACCGGTCTTGGGCCGTCCGTGCGCGGGCGTGGGCCCATCCGCGGGGCGTCGGAGGATGGGGCCGCCGCGCCGTCCGCCATCCCTGGCGCCGCGTGGTCCGCGCGCCGCTTCGGGGTCGGCGCCGTGCCCCCGCTCGGGCTGCCGCCGGACGCCCGCAGCGGGTCGGTCGGAGGCTCGGGCACCTTGGCTGGCGCCTTGACGATCTCCGTGACCTTGTCGATCGTCTCGGGCTCCAGTGTGGACATGTGGTTGCGCACCTCGACGCCCAGACGGCGCAAGAGGTCGATGAGCCGCTTGCTGTCCAGATCGAGCTGCTTCGCGAGTTCGTACACCCGCAGGCGACTCGCGTTGGTTTCGGTCAGTACGATCACCCCCGGTAAGACTCTCAATCTCTTCGATGGTCTCCCGCAGTTTGCGGGCGAGGCCCGGGTCCCGGATTCCCACCACCGCGGTGGGGCCGCGACCGATCGCATCTCCCAGCGCCTCCATCGTGCCGGCGCGGTACACGGCCCCGTTCAGCGCCTGCGCGGCGCGCAGCGCCCTCGGTGCAGCGTCGAGCGCGACCAGGATCAGCGGCAGTTGGTTGCGGCGTGCCTCGACGCGGACGGCGTCGAGGCCGAAGACAAGCGCCTGGGCGCGCCGGGCGAGTCCGATCAGGTCATAGAAGCGCCTCACGGCTGCGCCGCCAGTCGGGCGCTCAGCGCGTCGACGGTCTCGGGCGGCAGCGCGCATTCGAGCGCGTGCGCCAGGCGCTGGCCCTTGAGGGCCTTCTCAAGGCAGGCAGGGTCCGGGCAGATGTAGGCGCCGCGTCCGTTCGCCTTGCCCGTCGGATCGAGCTGGATCTCGCCCGCGGGGCTGCGCACGACGCGCACCAATTCCCGCTTGGGGCGCCGCTCTCCGCACCCCAGGCACAGGCGCATCGGCTGCTTGCGGCGCTGCATGCCCCTTATGCCCCCTCCGACTTGATGTCGATCTTGTAGCCCGTCAGCCGGGCGGCGAGCCTTGCGTTCTGCCCTTCCTTCCCGATGGCCAGCGAGAGCTGGTACTCGGGTACGATGACGCGGGCGGTGCGCGTCTCCTCCTCGATCGCGACGCGGGTCACCTTGGCGGGCGCCAGCGCGTTGGCGACGAACTCCTCGGGGTCTTGAGAGTAGCGGACGATGTCGACCTTCTCCCCACGCAGCTCGTTGCCGATCGCGTGCACGCGCGCACCCTTCGGCCCGATGCAGGCGCCCTGGGGATCGACCCCCTCGACGCGCGCCCAGACCGCGACCTTCGAGCGCGAGCCGGGTTCACGCGCGATCGCCTTCAGTTCCACCGACCCGTCGTGCAGCTCCGGCACCTCGAGCTCGAAGAGGCGCTTCAGCAGCGCGGGATGGGTGCGCGAGAGCATGACCTGCGGTCCCTTCGGCGTGCGCTTCACCTCGAGCACGTAGCAGCGCATGCGCTGCCCTGGCACGTAGGTCTCGCCGGGGATCTGCTCGGAGAGAGGCAGGATTGCCTCTGCCCGACCGAGGTCGCAGACCACGAAGCGCTGTTCCGCGCGGCTCACGACCGCGCTTACCACATCGCCCTCACGGCTTTGGAACTCCTCATAGATGATGCCGCGCTCGGCCTCGCGGATCCGCTGCATCACAACCTGCTTCGCCGTCTGGGCGGCGATGCGGCCGAAGTCGCGCGGCGTCACTTCCCGCTCGCGGGTGTCGCCGACCTCTGCGCGCGGGTCCTCCGCCTTCGCTTCCGCCAGCGCGACCTGCGCGCGGGGGTCCGTGACCTCCTCGACCACGCTCATCAGCGCGAAGACCCGGATCTCGCCGCTCTGGCGGTCCACCTCGACGCGCACGTTCTGGGCGGAACCGAAGTTCCGCCGGTACGCGGAGATGAGGGCCGCCTCGATCGCCTCGAACAGCACGTTGCGCTCGATGCCCTTTTCCCGGGCCACATCCTCGATCGCCCGGATGAATTCGCTCGTCATCGCACGCTCCCTAGTTCAACTTCGGATCGAGGCGCAGTTCGAGGACGTCTTGCCATGGGATCCAGACGTCTGCGGCGTCGGACGGCCGGAGCAGCATCGCGTCGTGCGACACGTCCGCGATCTCGCCGCGGAAGTTGCGCTGCCCCGGGACTTCCGGACGCAGGCGCAACCGCACGCCGGAACCGAGGTAACGCCGACAGTCGTCGAGGTTGCGCAGCACCCGGTCGAGACCGGGCGATTCGCACTCCAGCATGTACGACCCGGCGATCGGGTCCCGCTCGTCGAGCATGCGCGAGAGCCTTCGCGAGACGCGTTCCAGCACCTCGAACGTGACGCCCTCCGGATGATCCACCGTCACCCGCACGGTGCTGCGCCCGCGTCCGCCGACCAGCCGCAGATCCCAGAGCTCCGCACCTTCCAGGCGACATGCCTCTGCGGCCAGCTCCTGCAGCACGGTCTTCACCGATTCTCCCAACCAGCGACCCCCTACCAAATCCTTGGCCGAGCCTTACACGGCCAAAGGAGTGGGCGTCCCCACTCCGTGAGCACTCGGTACACGATCCACGATCAGCGTCCTCACTATAGCACGGTTTTGGGCCCCACGCCACCAACGAGATGGCGGCGCAAGCCGCCGCCGTTGCCCGGGATCTCGCCCCCCAACGCTCAGAAGAGCGTCATCTGGTCCGTTTCCGGAAGGCCCCGGAGCGCCCCGAGCGCGCGCAGCGTCTCGATCACCGGCCGGGGCGCGTGGCCCCTCCCGCGCAGGTCGGCGACGGAAGTGAAGGGACGCTCCTCGCGGGCCTGGACGATCTGGCGCGCGCCGTTCGGCCCGAGCCCCGCGATCGACGCGATCGGCGGGGCGATCTGCCCGTCCGGCGTCACCTTGAAGAGCCGCTGGTCCGCGGTCGCGAGGTCGAAGGCGGCGAAGCGCAGCCCGCGCAGGAGCATCTCGCGCACCACCTCGAGGATCGTCGCAGTGCTCTTCTCGCGTGGGGTGGCCGATCGGTCCTGGTCGGCGGCGCGGATGCGCTGTTCCATCTCCTCGGTGCCGAGCTGCGCGAGCGACACGTCGAACTCGCTGCCGCGCACGCTGAGGTAGGTGGCGTAGTAGGCAGCCGGGTGATGGACCTTGAAGTAGGCGATGCGCACCGCCATCATCACGTAGGCCGCCGCGTGCGCCTTCGGGAACATGTAGCCGATCTTCTGGCACGAGGTGATGTACCAGTCCGGCACGCCCTGCCCGCGCATCTCGGCCTCCTGCTCTGGAAGAAGTCCCTTGCCCTTGCGCACGCGCTCGGTGATCTGAAAGGCACGGCTCGGGGAGAGCCCGTAGCCGATCAGGTTCAGGAGGATGTCCTCGCGCGTCGCGATCACCTGGCGCAAGGTGACCGTCCCGGAACGGATCAACTCGTCCGCGTTGCGCGTCCAGACGTCCGTTCCGTGCGAGAGGCCGGAGATGCGTACGAGGTCCGAAAAGCTCGAGGGCTTCGTCGCTTCGAGCATCTGCCGCACGAAGCGCGTGCCGAACTCAGGCAGCCCGAGCGACCCGACCGGGGTGCCGAGCTGTTCCTGCGTGAGGCCGAGCGCGACGCAGCTCGAGAAGAGCGAGAGCGCCTCGGGGTCGTCGCAGGGCACCGACTGGGCCGGGATCCCGGTGTACTGCTCGAGAAGGCGCAGCACCGTCGGATCGTCGTGCCCGAGGAGGTCGAGCTTCAGGAGGCGCGAGGAGATCGCATGGTAGTCGAAGTGCGTCGTCACGATGCTCGAGTCGGTGTCGTCGGCCGGGCGCTGCAGCGGCGTGAAGCGGTGTACGTCGTCGTGCACGGGCACGACCATCACGCCGCCGGGGTGCTGGCCCGTGGTGCGCTTGACGCCGGTGACGCCGCGCGCCAGCCGTTCGATCTCCGGGCTGCGCACGGTGCGGCCGCTCTCCTCCACGTAGCCCTTCGCGAGGCCGAACGCCGTGCGCTCGGCGACCGTGGCGATCGTCCCGGCACGGTAGACCTGGCCGCCCAAGAGCTCCTCGGTGTAGCGGTGAATCTGCGGCTGGTAATCGCCGGAGAAGTTGAGATCGATGTCCGGCACCTTGTCGCCGTCAAAGCCCATGAACGTCTCGAAGGGGATGTCCTGCCCGTCGCGCGCCATCGGGACGCCGCAACTCGGGCAGTCCTTCGGCGGCAGGTCGAAGCCCGATCCAGCCTCGTCCGTGAACTGCACGTGCCTGCAGTTCGGGCAGCGCCAGTGCGGCGAGAGCGGGTTCACCTCGGTGATGCCCGTGAGATAGGCAACGAACGAGGAGCCGACCGATCCGCGAGAACCGACCAGGTAGCCGTCCTCCAGAGAGCGGCGCGTCAGGAGTTGCGCGATGCGGTAGATGCTGGCGAAGCCGTTGCCGATGATCGCCTGGAGTTCCCGCTCGAGCCGGGCCGCGATCAGGTCGGGAAGCGAATCGCCGTAGAGCTCCGCAGCGCGGCGGCGCGCGCCCTGCTCCACTTCCTGCGCCGCCTCCGGCAGCTCCGGCGCCGAGAGCTCGTCCGGCACCGGCTGCAGGTCTTCTAGGCGCTGGGCGATGGCGTCCGGCGCATCGAATACGATGCGCTCGGCGTTCTCCGCACCGAGCCAGGAGAAGTCGCGCAGCATCTCCGCCGCGGTGCGCAGGTGCACCGGCCGCTCGGGCTCGCCGGGAGCCGCTCGCCCGGCCCCGCGCAGCACGATGCGGCGCAGCTCCTGCTCCTCCGGTTCGAGGTAGTGCGCATCGGAGGTCGCGGCCACGGGAAGCCCGAGCTCCTCCGCGATCTCGAGCATCTGCTCCGCGTAGCGGCGGACCTCCTCCTCGCGAAAGAGGTATCCCTCGGCGCTGGCGGAGGGGAACGTGACGCTTGGCGGCTGCAGCTCGATGTAGTCGTAGCGCGCCGCGATCTCGCGCAGTTCACTCGGCCCCGCTCCGCGCAGGAACGCGCGCCAGAGCTCGCCCTGCAGGCAGCCGGCGGCACCCAGCAGAGCGCCCGCGCGCAGCGCCTGGACCTGGCTTTCGAGCAGGCGCGGCACGTGGTGGAACTGGCGCAGGTGCGCCTCGGTGACGGTGCGATAGAGTTCCCTGAGCCCGTCTTGAGTGCGCACCAGAAGCATCGCGTGGTAGGGCCTGCGCAGGTGCAGCGGCACGAGCTCCCCGAGCGCGTTCAGCGCAGCGAGATCCACAGCGCCGCGTTCCTGCGCCTCCGCGAAAAGGCGTACCGCGATCCGGCCGGCGATCTCTGCGTCGGCGCCTGCGCGATGGTGCGTGAAGTCTCCGAGTTCGAAGTGCTGCGCGAGATCCTGCAGGCGGTGGCTGCGCATCGACGGCACGAGCGCGCGGCCGAGTTCCAGCGTGTCGATCATGCACGGGCGCCAGTCGACGCCGCGGCGCAGGAGCGACGTGCGCAGATATCCCTCGTCGAAGCCCGCGTTGTGGGCCACGACCGGCAGGTCCCCGAGGAACTCCATGAGGCGCGGCAGGACGTCCTCGAACGATGGTGCGTCCTTGAGGTCCTCCGGGCGGATGCCGGTGATCTCCACGGTGCGCTGGGAGACTTGCCCCTTGGGCCGCACGAGCGTCGTGAACTCCTCCGCCGGCGCCCCATCCCGAAAGCGCACCAGCGCGAGCTCGATGATCTCGCCGCTCTGCGGAGAGAGCGAGGTCGTCTCGACGTCCAGCGCGACGAAGTCGCGCGCAAGCTCCCCGCTCGGGCGGATCACGATGCGCGGGCAGTCGGGGACGACGTACGCCTCGAGCCCGTAGAGTACCCGCACCTTCGACGTGCGCGCGAGGTCCTGCGCCTCGGGGTAGGCTTGGAGCACGCCGTGGTCGGTGACGGCGATCGCCGGCATGGAGAAGCGCTCCGCCGCCTCCATGAGGCGCGGGAGGTCGAGGAGCCCGTCCATCTGGGACATGCGCGTGTGCAGGTGCAGCTCGACGCGCCCGCGCGACGCCTCCTCGCTGCGCCGCTGCGCGCGCGCGAGCTGCATCAGGTCGCGGGCCCAGACGAGCGGCTCGCCGGTGCGCTCGTCGCTGCCGACGTTGCCGCGCAGGCGCAGCCACATGCCCGGCTGGAGTTCGGCGCCGAGCCGCGCCTCGGGATCGAGGAGCAGCTTGGCCACGAGCCCGTCGTCGTGGTCGGAGAGCGCGAGCGTCAGGATCTGGCCGCCGCCGCGGCGCGGTCGCGCGTCGACCGAGACGATCTCCGCCTCGACGACCACGCGGCTGAGGTCGAGCGAAACCTCGCGCAGCGGTGTGACCGCTCCGCTGAATGCCTTGCCAAGCAGCAGGCGCTCGTGGACCTGCGCCTTCGCAGCAACGGGCTTCGGCGCAGGGACGGCCAGCTTCGCGGCCTCGCCCGCACGCACCTCGATCTGCAGGCGCGCGCCCCAGAGCCGCGCGAGCTCCTCTTCGATCCGCTCACGCACGGCAGGATCCTGCAGGCGTGAGATGCCAAGCGCCTCGCCCGCGGCCGGCACCGTCACCAGGGCGGCCTCGCCCAGGAGCCGCACTTCGGCGCCCAGGAGCCAGCCGCGCAGCGTGACGGGCGCTGCCGCCGTGACAGCGGTGCGCCAGACCGCAGCGAACTCCGCCTGCGGCACCTCGTCTCTA
>JAJYTV010000019.1 GCA_021792885.1 Bacillota bacterium | reverse complement strand
AACACCGATCGGCACGTCGTCACCTTCTCGCACCAGAAGAAGCTGCGCGTGTGGCCGCTGATCGGCAACGCCGGGACGAACCCCATGTACTCGACGCCGACCCGCACCGCGATGACGAAGACGATCGTCGACCTCGTGCAGAAGTACAACTACGACGGGGCCTTCATCGACTTCGAACTGCTCGCGCCCTACTCCCGCGACGACCTCTCGACCTTCCTCAACGACCTCGGCCAAGAGATGCACAAGCTGGGCAAGGGCGTGGGCGTCGCCGTCTTCCCGAAGGTCGGCGTGTCGAAATCCATCACGGACCCCTACGACTACCCGGCGCTCGGCACCGTGACGGACGCCGTGGTGATCATGGCCTACGACCACCATTACGACGGCGGGCCGCCGGGCGCCGTGGCTCCCTTGCCCTGGGTAAAGCAGAACCTCGGCTTCGCGCTGCAGCACATCCCGAAGGCGCGCATCTACCTCGGCGTCGCGGCGTACGGCTACGACTGGACCCAGGGAGGCTCGACGACGACCGTCTCGACCCTGCAGGCCCAGGCGCTCCTGACGAAGTACGGCATCCAGCCGACCTGGGACCCGTCCGCGCAGGAGTACCACTTCCACTACGTCGACAACGGCTCCCACGACGTCTGGTACGAGGATGAGCGCTCGTTCGACACCAAGCTTGGGCTCGCGAAGAGCACGCACATCGGCGGGCTCGCGCTCTGGCGCCTCGGCTACGAGTCGCCCGCCATCTGGGCGAGGCTGCGCCACACGATCCTCTGACGCACAAGAAGGCGCCGGCTCACCCGAGGTGGGCCGGCGCCCTCTTCGCGTCAGCGGGAGGGGACCAGCGTGAAGAGCATGGCGCCCAGGACGATCAGGGCGGTGCCCGCAAGCAGTGCGCGCCGCGGCGGCTCGCGCAGGAAGGCGTAGCCCGCGAATGCCGCGAGAAGCGGCGCGGACTGGCGCACGGCGAGCAGCGGGCCGACGGGACCCAGTCGGTACGCAAACAACATGAGGAGATAGGAGGCGAGGCTCGCGCCACCGAACAGGAGCGCCCAGGCATCGCCTGGCGCTGTGGGCTCCCGCAGCGCCAGCGGGGCAAGCAGCGCGCCCGCGCCGGTGTAGAGCAGCGCGATGTACGCGACAGGCGGCGCGATGCGCACCGCGTGGCTGTCGATGACGCTGTAGGCCGCGATCAGGATTCCGATCGCCGCGACGCGCCAGAGCGCCTGCGGCCGGCCGAGCCCTCCGCTCGCCCAGAGGCTTCCTGCGACCAGGAGTCCGATGCCGGCCCAGGCGAGCGGGGAGAGCCGCTCGCCGAAGGCGAGCAGCGCGAGAAATGCGGTCATGAGCACGCCGAGCGCCCTCGAAAGGGTGTAGGCCCAGGCGAGTTCCGCCCTGCGGTAGGCCTGGGCGAGCAGGCTGAAGTAGAGCGCGTGCACGACCCACGTCCCGAGGAGCCACGGCCAAAGCTGTGCCCAGTCGATCCCCGCGAGCCACGGCCAGCCCGCAAGCAGGCCGAATCCCGCGCCGCCCAGCATGATCAGCCAGACGTAGCGCAGGCGGCCTGCTTGCGCGCGCGCCGCCGCGTTCCAAGCCACATGCAGCGCGGCAGAGAGGAGCGCGAGGCCGACGAGCGCGAGCGACAACGCCCGATCCCCCCAGTGCGCTTGCGGTCAGACGCGGATCTGGGCCGACATGCCTCCCGTGCGTAGCGGCGCGATGCGCGTGCGCACGAATTCGCGGTGCGCCGGGTGGTCGATGTAGCGCTGGAAGTCCGCTTCACTGGCGAAGTCGAGCGCGACCGCGTAGTCGGCGGGCTGGGCGGAACTGCCGGGAAGTCCGAGGGCGGGGCCTTGCGTGAGGGCTGCGATCTCGGGGATGACTTCACGCAGCGCAGCGAACCCCTCGGTGATTGCCTGCAGGTCTTCCGGGCGGGCGTCCTCGCGCAGCGTAAGGAGCAGGTAGTGTCGGATCATCTGGCCATTCCTCCCTCGCTGTGCTTCGGCCCTTGGGGCCGCTCGCCAATTCTTCGCCCTCGCCCCGGGCCCACCTGCACGTAGCCCAAGCAGGCCGCATAGCATGGGGGGAACGGGGGTGGCGGCGTGCCTGACGAGCCCAAGAAGCACCACGGGCTGGAACTTGTGGACCGCAAGCTGCTGTCCATGACGGGCGTTGCCAAGGTCGAGACGTTCGACGACCGCGAGATCGTGCTGCAGACGAACCTCGGCATGCTGACGGTCCGCGGCGAGAACCTGCACATCCGGCATCTCGACCTGGAACAGGGCGACCTCGTGCTGGACGGCGATCTGGCGGCGCTCCAGTACGTGGCGGACACGCGGCGCAAGGGCGCCTGGCGGCGGCTGCTCAAGTGATCGACCTGCCCCTCCTCGAGCAAGTCGACCGCCTGCTCTTCGCTGCGCTCGTCGGCATGGTCGCGGTACCGGTCTGGTCCGCCGTCGCCCGCCTGGGGCGCCGCCGCGGGCGTTGGCGGATGCTGCTCGAAGCGGTGCTGCTTCTATGCATCAGTATGCTGGCCGCGGCTACCCTGCTGCTGGGCACGCTTGGCAACCTGCGGGCCTACGTCTTCGTCGGACTCTTGGGCGGAACCGCCGCCGCCGTCGGGATCCTCGGACTGCTTCGCACGCCGTGGCAGGAATCGCGTCGGCGGCGTAGAACGTAGCGTGGACAGATAATCCACAAAATGTGGACAAATTGTGGACAATCCCTCGGAGGCGGCGCGGTTGCATATCGAGATCCGCGGCGCGGAGCGCCTGAGCTTCCGCGAGCGGCAAGCGGTGACGTTGAAAGAGACGGGAGTGCGGCTTGACGCGATCGCCCGCCAGCTGCAACTGAGCGAGTCGAGCGTCGCCACGCTCCTGCACCGCGCCAAGCAGAAGGGCTACCAGGTAGTGATCGTGATCGACGGCGACCCGCTCGCCCTGGCCGTCGGAGAGGAGGAAGACGAAGTTGACGAAGGCAGCTGATGCGATCGGCCTCGCGGCGCTGCGCGCACCGCGCCCGCAGCCCCAGGCCCCGAAAGGGCGCGACGGCGCGACAAGGGCTCCCCGCCGGCGGCGCAGGCGCCTCAAACTGCGCTTCGGCCGGATGATGTTCGCCGGCGTCGTCATCTACCTGATCGGTGCCGGCGCGATCGGCGAACTCCAGCTGCTGCATGTCCAGTCCGCCGAGCACGCCGTCTACCAGCAGCTCATCCAGACGAACGCCCAGAACGCCGCCCTGCAGCGCCGGCTCACATTCCTGCATTCCACGGCAGGCGAGACGCAGGCCGTGCGCAGCGAATTGCACTATGCGCCATCGGGATCGACGTCGCTCGCGGTGCACAACGCCCCGTAGGTCACGCGCCGCTTGACGCTGCTTCGCGTTCCCCGCTAGAATCGCTATCAGAGGTAGTGGCGTACGCGCGCCGCTGCCATATGCGGAAAGCGGGGAGACTTTGGCGGACACAGAGATCGTGGTCGGGGCCGTGGTCGAGGGCGTCGTGACCGGAATCACGCGCTTCGGAGCATTCGTGCAACTGCCGTCCGGCAAGACCGGACTTGTTCACATTTCCGAGGTCGCGAACGAGTACGTGAACGACATCAAGGACTTCCTGAAGGAGCAGGACAAGGTCAAGGTCAAGATCCTGTCCTATGACGGCAACCAGAAGATCGGACTGTCGATCCGCCAAGCACAGCCCGGAGCTCCCGCCGGACCGCGCCGCAGCGAAGGCCGGCCGCCGATGGGAGGCCGCCGCGGACCAGGACGTCCGCAGAACTTCGAAGACAAGCTCGCCAGGTTCATGAAGGACAGCGAAGACAAGCAGGCGGACCTGCGCCGCCATCACGACTCCCACCGTGGAGGCCGCGGACGCGGCGGAGCGGGCGCTTTATAGAACTGATGGCTTGCGGGGCGCCGGGTGACCGGCGCCCCTTGATTTGGGCGAGGGGGCGACACTCGATGCGTACCATGCGCTTCACGCAGGAGACAGCCCGGCCGATCGCGCACCACGACAGCGAGGGCTTCGCGCTTTCGCGCCTTGTGCGGGGGACGCTAGATCTGCACGCGCACTTCTGCTACCTTGCGCCGCGGGGGCGCATCGGCAGGCACGAGGCCGCGTCGGAGCAGCTCCTCCTGGTGGTCGACGGCGAGGCCGTCGTCCGGGGCGGGGACGGCGAGGAGGCGCGCCTTGGCGCCGGCGAGGCCGTGCTGTTCGCACCCGGTGAGATGCACGAGACGGTCAGCGAATCCGGAATGCGCGCGCTGATCATGGAGGCCGACGGGATCTCTGGCGTTCTCGGCTGAATGCCCCAACGCGCTGTTTGCCGCAGCGCCCGTCGGCGTGGTACGATGTGCACGAATTTGTGCACATAGGAGGATGCGCGTGGAGCGTTTCGCGTTCGTGTTGCACCCCTTGCGCTTCGACGACTTCACGCGCAAGTACCCGCTCCTGCGCCACTTGCCGGAGTCGTTCGTCGAGAAGAGTTTCAGCCGGCTGCCCCCCTTCAAGGCCTCGCACATCACGGGCGTGCGCTCGCAGACGGGCGTGGAGGCGGAGGGCTGGTTCGTCGTCGTGCCCGTTTCGGCGCGCCTGATGATCGATCTCCCGTTCCGCGAGGTGATGCTGCCGAAGCTCCTGCGCGCCGGTAGGGTCGCCCAGGGGCTCGGGGCGGGCATCGTCGGCCTCGGGGCGTTCACCAAGGTGATCGGCGACCGCGGCGTGTCGGTCGCGAAGGGACTCGACATACCGGTCACGACGGGCAACTCCTACACCACGGCGTCGGCGGTCGACGGGGCGTTGCTCGGGGCGAGGCGCATGGACATCTCTCCGGAGGATGCCACGGCAGCGGTCGTCGGCGCGACGGGCGCGATCGGCCGAGCTGCCTCTGCCGCCCTGGCGGGAGAGGTGCGCCGGCTGGTGCTGGTCGGGCGCCAGACGCGCAAGCTCGAGGAGGTCGCCCGCAGCGTGCAGGACCTCGGCACGCGCACGGAGGTGGAGATCACCACCGACGCCAAGGAGGCCGCGGGCGTCTCGGACATCCTGCTCACCGTCTCCTCCGCGACGGGCGTGCTGCTCGAGCCCTCGGACCTGCGGCCGGGCGCCGTCGTCTGCGACGTGGCGCGTCCCCGCAACGTGTCGGAGAAGGTGTACCAGCAGCGGCGCGACGTCCTCGTGATCGACGGCGGCGTGATCGAGGTTCCGGGCTCGGTCGATTTCGGCTTCGACTTCGGCTTCCCACCCGGTTACGCGGAGGCCTGCATCGCGGAGACGATGATCCTGGCCCTCGAGCGCCGCTACGAACCCTACACGCTCGGCCTCGACATCCGGCCGGAGCGTGTGCGCGAGATCCGCGAACTCGCGAAGAAGCACGGCTTCTCGGTGGCGGGCTTCCGCCGCTTCGAGCACTCGATCCCGGACGAAGAGGTGGAGGAGATCCGCCGCGCGGCGCGCAGGGCTGCGCAGCGCAACTCGACGACGGCCTGAGCCGCGGCTGCGCATGGTCGAACGCAGACGAGGCGCACGTTTGCGGCGGGCCCTGGTCCGAGAATCCGGCGGGGAGTAGGCAAGCGGCCGGGAGCTATGCTCCCGGCCGCTTGATCACTGGTCCCGCCTTGACTCTCGCGCGGCGCGCCGGATGTAGATCACCTGGTAGACCTCCAGCACCACGAACGCGAGCACGAAGATGCCGGAGAGCGGAGCCATGACGACGGCGAAAATGTTGCGGACGAACAGGATCGCTGCGGTGGCGCCGATGATCAGCACGATCCAGGTCCAGTAGCCGATCTGTACGGCGCGGCGGCGCTGGGGCTCGGGCAGGTCGGAAAGCGATGCCATGGGCGTCCTCCTTTCAGTCGGGGCCGGGTCCCGGCAGGGAACGCAAAAAGCGCACGATGAGCCCGTTCGTCTCCTCGCCGAGCTCGTAGTGGAAGAGGTGCGATGCGCGCTCTCCGCGCAGGAGTTGGAACTCCGCGTGCGGCAAGGCCTGGGCCACCTCGTGGCCGTACTCGGGCGGCGTCATCAGATCGCGCTCGCCGGCGACCACGAGGGCAGGGACCTGCAGCGCCGCGAGGCGCACAAGCCGGTCGGGATCGCGCGCGAGCTCGAGGTAGTGGCGCATCGTCTCGTCGCTCACCGCGCGGCTGCCGCGCAGCCCGAGGGCGCCGTTCCCATCCTGCATCGCGTTCACGAGCGGCCGGCTCGCCATGAAGTACGGCAGGAGGGCGGTGCGATCCTCGTAGCCAAGGCGCACGACCTGGCTGACGATGCGCCCGCGCAGCGCGAGGAAGGGGTCGAGGCGGCCCCAGGTCGCGAGCAGGACCATCGATCGCGCACGCTCGGACGAGCGCAGCGCCATCTCCTGGGCGAGGGCGGAGCCGAGGGAATGCCCGAGCAGGTGGCAGCGCTCGATGCCCAGGGCGTCGAGGACGGCGAAGGCGTAGTCCACCAGCTCGTGCATGTCCCCGGGCAGGGGGAGATCGCCGGAAAGGCCGAGCCCGGGGTAGTCGAGCGAGAGGGCGCGCATCCCCGCGGCCTGCAGGGCGCGTCCCTGCAGGCCGAGCGCCATGCGGTCGGCGCCGGAGCCCGGCAGCATCAAGACGACGTCCGACCCCTCGCCGAACTCCTGGACGCTGGCCGCGGCGCCGATCGCCAGTGTCGGCCGCAGGAGGGTGCTCACGAGAGGAAGTCCACCTCCTGGCCCCTTCCCAGGGCACGCGCCTTGTCGAAGACGACAGCGCCGGCCGCAAGGTCGAGCGCGGCGATGCCCTGCGAGAGGAAGAGGGTGATGTCATCCTCGCGCTGGCGTCCGGTCCGTACGCCCTGCTGCACTTCGCCGAGGGTTGCCAGGTCCTCGAGCCGCAGCGCGCCGCGCTGCAAGAGAGGGATGACGTCGCCGGCCTCGATCTCCGCCGTCGCACGCGAGTCGACGGCCACCACCTTGGCCTGCAGCACCGCCTCGTCGTCGATCTCGCGGTCATGGGCGCGGTTCGAACCGGCTGCGTTCACGTGCTGGCCGGGTGAGAGGTCGCGGCCGAAGAGCACCGTCTCCTTCGCGCCGGTGATCGTGACGATCACGTCCTGCCCGACGACGCAATCGCGCGCGCTCGCGGCCGGCGCCACCGGGACGCCGATGCGTTCTTCCATGCGGCGGCAGAACGCCTCGAGCCGCTCCCTGTTCCTCGCGTAGACCGTTGCGCGGGCGAGCGGGCGCACGCGCGCGATCGCCTCGAGCTGCGTCTCGGCCTGCTGGCCGGCGCCGATCATGCCGAGGCGGGTGGCGTCCTTGCGCGCCAGGATGTCGGTCGCGACGCCGGAGATCGCGCCGGTGCGCATCTGGCCCAGGCGGTCCCCCTCGATCAGGGCGAGGAGCGTCGCGTCCTTCTGGTTGAAGAGCGCGACCATGAAGCGGATGCCGCCCGTCTTCGAGGCGACGTACACCTTCCCGCCGATCAGGCCGCGCGCCGGATGGGTGGCGAACATTCCCGACAGCACGGCGTCCTTCCCAGGGACGCGGCGGCGGGGCTGTTCTGCGAATCCCCCTTCCACCTGCGCCTGCAGGATTCCGCGGACGGCCGCGATCGTGTCGTCCATCGTGAGAAGTTCCTCTACGTCGGCTTCGCGGATCACCAGCGCCATGGCAAATACCCCCCTGGACATCCTAGCATGCAGCCGCCCCGAAGGAGTCTTTCCCTATCCTGCGCTCGCGCGATCCGCTACAATAGCAGCCATTACGAGTTCAGGGGCGGTGGACCTCTGTTGCGCATTGCGGTGCTGGGACTGGGCACGGTCGGCAGGCAGGTGGTCGAGGTTCTGGACTTGGAGAGGGCGCTCTTCGCCGCGCGGCTCGGCGAGGAGATCGAGGTGTCGCACATCCTCGTGCGCGATCCTGGGAAGCCGCGCCCGGAGAGCGTGCGCTCGCGCATCACCTACGATCCGCGCGACGTGCTCGAGGATCCCAGCGTGGAGGTCATCGTGGAGCTGATGGGGGGCTTCGAGCCGGCCCACAGCTACATCGCCGAAGCGATGCGCCGGGGCAAGTCGGTCGTGACGGCGAACAAGGAAGTGATCGCCCGCTCCGGCCCCGAGCTCTCGCGCGGCGGCACCCCGCGGGCGGACCTCCTGTTCGAGGCGGCCGTGGCCGGAGGGATCCCGATCATCCGCTCGCTGCAGGAGTCCTTGGCCGGCAACCGGCTGCACGGGATCTACGGCATCGTAAACGGCACCACAAACTTCATCCTGACGCGCATGCACGAGGACTGCGTTTCGTTCGAGACGGCCCTCCAGGAGGCGAAGGAGCGAGGCTACGCCGAGGCGGACCCCTCGGATGACCTCGACGCGGTCGACGCGGCGCGCAAGATCTCGATCCTCGCAAGCCTTGCCTTCGGCGGCTGGGTCGATGTCGACGCCGTCGGGAGGATCGGGATCCGCAACATCACGGCTGCCGACGTGCGCGAGGCGAAGAGCCTCGGCGCGGTGATCAAGCTCGTCGCGCGCGCGGAGAGCACCCCGGAGGGTCTTGCGCTGGGCGTATCCCCGACATTGATCCCCAAAAACCACCCGCTCGCCGATGTCGGCGGTGCGCAGAACGCCGTCTACGTACGCGGCGAGCCGATCGGGCAGCTGCTCTTCGAAGGGCCTGGCGCCGGCGGGCCGGCGACGAGTTCCGCGGTGATCGGGGATCTCCTGGACGCGGCGCGCGCTCGGCGCGTCGGCGGGCGCAGCGTCGCGCTGCCGCTCGAGCCGGCGCCGCTCCTGCCGCCAGAGGCGCACTCCCACGCCTACTACCTGCGGCTTCTGGTGCGCGAGGAGGCGGGAGCTCTGGCGGCCGTGGCGCAGGCCTTCGCCCACGCCGGCGTCAGCCTGCGCTCGGTGCACCAGCCGCCAAGCGGCGATGCGGAGGCGATGATCTCCCTCGTGACGCGGCCGACCTCGCGCCAGCAGCTGGAGCGCGCCCGGGAGATGCTCCGCGGAGAGCACGCCGTGTTGCGCGAGGAGAGCTGCATCCTCGCCGAGATGGAGGCCGAAGCGAAGACCGGCGCCTGAGGCAGGCTCCCAGCCACGGAACGCGAAGAGGGAAGCATCCGGAGTCCGAGAAAGGACGCGCCCCCATGAAGCGATTCGCTGCGCTGACCGTCGACGACGTCGCGAGTTTCCCGCCGCCCGGCACGGGGGGGCCGCAGACGCCGCAATTCCTCGAGGACGGCTCGCAGGTGGTCTATCTCCTGCCGCGCGCGGGCAGCACAACCCTCGATCTTTGGATCTACGACGTGGCCAGGAAGGAATCGCGCCTCCTGGCGACGCCACCGGGCGAAGGCGATGCGTACTCGCTCGAGGAGGAGCTGCGCCGCGAGCGCACCCGCCAGGCCTGGGGCGGCATCACGTCCTTCCAGGTGTTCGGCGACGCGCTGCTCGTGCCGCACGGCGGACAGTACTGGTTCGGCAAGGTCGGGGAGGGTCTGCGACCCCTCGCGGACCTGAGGGACGCGCAGGACCCGAGGCTCTTTCCAGACGGGCGGCGGATCGCGTTCGTCCGCGAGGGAGACCTGCACGTCCTCGACCTCGCCACGGGAAGCGTTCGCGCGCTGACGCAGGGTGCGGTGCCAGGACTCACGCGGGGGCTTGCGGAGTACGCGGCGCAGGAGGAGCTGGGTCGCGGCGAGGGCTACTGGATCCGGCCGGACGGCGCCCTGATCGCGTACGAAGAAGCGGATGAGCGCCACATCCCCGCCTACCCGATCACCCACCAGGGCGCGAACCCCGTCTGGGTCGAGGAGCACCGCTACCCATTCGTCGGTGCCGAGAACGCCCACGTGCGCTTGGGCACCGTCGCCGCAGAGGGTGGTGAGACGACGTGGTACGAGGGCGCCGGCGAGTACCTCGGGCGCGTGCTCTGGACGCCCGCAGGCGACCTCTGTGCCCTCTGGATGGACCGTCTGCAGGCGCGCGCCGCCTGGGTGATCTACCATCCCGGCGACCCGCACGCCTACCCTCTGCGCAGCGAGGAGATCGCCCCCTACTACAACCTGAACGACGACACCCGCTTCCTTGAGAGCGGGGAACTCCTCTACTCGAGCGAGCGCACCGGCGCGCGCCGTCTCTACCTGCGCGGCGCGGATGGCGGGGAGCGCATGGTCGGCACCGACAAGGGCAACGTGACGGAGCTTCTGGCGCTCGATGCGGAGCGCCGCGTTGCGTACTACCTCGGCTGGGATGAGGACCCGACGCAGCGCCACGTCTTCGCGGCACCGCTCGACGGCGCGCGCTCGGAGCGCCTGACGCACACCCCAGACTGGCACACCGCGACCTTCTCGCGCGACGCGCGCAGCTTCGTCGAGCGGCGCAGCAGCCTCGAACGCCCTGCCGCGACGCTCCTGCGTCGCATCGGGCAGCCGACCGAGTCGATCATCTACGAGGAGTCCGAGACGACGGCCGAGGGACTCGGACTCACGGTGCCGGAGATCGTGCAGATCACGGCGGCGGACGGCAAGACGCCGCTCTGCGGCGCGATCTACCGGCCGAGGAACCCAAAGCCTGGCAAGCGTCCGCTCATCGTGTCCGTCTACGGCGGCACCCACGCGCAGATGGTCACGCGCACGTGGGAGCAGCTGACGGCGGACCTAGAAGCCCAGTACCTCGCCCAGCAGGGCTACCTCGTCTTCAAGCTCGACAACAGAGGCAGCTTCGGCCGCGGGCTCGCCTTCGAAACGCCGATCTTCGAGCGCTTCGGCACGGTGGAGCTCGACGACCAGGTCGCGGGCGTGCGCTACCTCGTCGAGCACGAAGGGGTCGACCCTGCGCGCGTCGGCATCTACGGCTGGAGCTACGGCGGGTTCATGACGCTTACGGCGCTCCTGAAGGCGCCAGGCGTCTTCAAGGCTGGCGTCGCGGGGGCGCCCGTGACCGACTTCCGCTGGTACGACACGACCTACACCGAGCGCTACATGGGCCTTCCGCAGGAGAACGCGGCAGGTTACGACGGGGCGGCGCTCTGGCCGCGCGCGGACCGCCTGCAGGGCGATCTCCTGATCATCCACGGCCTCGTCGACGAGAACGTCCACTTCCGCCACACGGCGCGGATGGTGACAGCGCTGATCGAGGCGGGCAAGCCCTACGCGCTGCAGGTGCTGCCGGAATCGCGGCACTCCGTGCGCGGCTTTGCCCTGAAGCGCAAGGTGACGGAGTCCCGCACCCGCTTCCTGCTCGAGCACGTCTAGCGGCGGGCCCGAAAAGAGCGGTCAAAGCAGGGCATCCGGCGTGCGGGTCGGCTCTGCACGCAATGCAAAGGACAACGCTTGAAGGGGGCGGCTAGGGGATGCAGACGAGGCAGCTTGGCCAGCAGGGGCTCACCGTTTCGGCGGTCGGGCTCGGTTGCATGGGGATGTCCGCCTTCTACGGGGGGCTGGACGACCAGGAGTCGATCGCGACCATCCACCGCGCGATGGAGCTCGGTGTCACGTTCTTCGACACCGCCGACATGTATGGCCTCGGACGCAACGAGGAGCTCGTGGGCAAGGCGCTCAAGGGGCACCGCAACGAGGCCGTGCTTGCGACCAAGTTCGGCAACGTGCGCTCCGCCGACGGCAAGTCGATGAGCGTCAACGGGCGGCCGGAGTATGTTCGCTCCGCCTGCGACGCGAGCCTGAAGCGCCTGGGCGTCGACCACATCGACCTCTACTACCAGCACCGCGTTGACCCGAGCGTGCCGATCGAGGACACCGTCGGCGCGATGGCGGACCTCGTCCGGCAGGGCAAGGTGCGCTTCCTCGGGCTCTCGGAGGCGGCGTCCGCGACGGTCCGCCGTGCGCACGCGGTGCACCCGATCGCGGCGCTGCAGACGGAGTACTCCCTTTGGACCCGCGATGTCGAGGAGGAGATCCTCCCGACCTGCCGGGAGCTCGGAATCGGCTTCGTTCCGTACAGCCCGCTGGGGCGAGGCTTCCTCACCGGGCGCTTCCGCACGGTCGAGGACCTGCCCGAGGGCGACTTCCGCCGCACGTCGCCGCGCTTCCAGGAGGAGAACCTGCGCCAGAACATGCGGATCGTCGAGCGGGTCGAGCAGATGGCGAAGCAGAAGGGCTGCACGCCGGCGCAGCTCGCGCTCGCGTGGGTGCTGGCGCAGGGCGGGGACATCGTCCCGATCCCCGGCACGAAGCGGCGCAAGTACCTCGAGGAGAACCTCGGCGCACTGCAAGTGCAGCTGAGCAGGTCGGATCTCGACGAGATCCGCGAGGCGTTCCCGGCCGGCATGGCCGCCGGCGAGCGCTACCCCGAGCAGGCGATGAAGGCTCTCAACCGCTGAGGACTTCGCCGCCTGCGGTCTGCGCAGGAGAGAGAGTGGCATCAGAGGGAACTGCACTTGCAAGACTGCAGTTTTCGAGTGGGATGCTATACTCTGCTCAGGCCGGGGTGGCGAAATGGCAGACGCAGGGGACTTAAAATCCTCCGGTGGCGACACCATGCGGGTTCGAGTCCCGCCCCCGGCACCAAAAACACCGCACAAGATAGTGGGTTGCAAGGATTGCCCTCGGCATTGAGTCGGGGGCGATCTGGCGTCACGAAACCGTCTCGAAGGTCGGCAGGCACAGGGACGGTGTTCACGCCCAGCTACCGAGAGATCTCCCAAGGTTCTTCTCGCGACCATAGGACTCGTGTAGTCGCCTGTTGGAATCATGGATCAGTCCACTACAGAGGAGATGTGACATAGATGATCCTTGAAGCTGCGATGCTAACTGTAAAGGAAGGAATGGAGGTCGACTTCGAAGAGGCGTTTAGTGAGGCGTCGAAGATAATATCAAGGATGAACGGTTACGTATCACATGAATTACAAAAATGCATTGAAGTACAAGGAAAATATTTGTTGTTGGTGAACTGGAGCGACATAAAGAGCCACACAGTGGGATTCAGGCAGTCAGCAGAGTACCAGGAATGGAAAGGGTTGTTGCACCACTTTTATGACACGTTTCCAACTGTAGAGCATTTCGAGCAAGTCAGACGTTAAAGCGCAGTGGGGTGATCATGTCGGCGAAGAACAGGGTTGCCGTTCGCCCCTCTAGGATTCTCAGCATCTTATCCACCACCCTTCGATACCTTTTCCGCTGAGGCGACGTTTCTGTTTGGAGCACCTCCGCTCCGAGGTAAGTCGTCCCCTTGACCAACGCCCGCAAAGCGCGTAGCATCAAGCGCAACATCTGCGATGAAGGGAACAGCCCTGCGCGACGGTGGCCCTCAGAGAGTCCGGGGTTGGTGAGACCGGACGGGCGAGGTCGCACAGGCATCCTCCCAGAGCCTTCAGCCGAACGCGGCATCTCGCCGCCGGTAGACCTGAACGGGGTCGTGTCTCGTGACCGACACGGCGGACTTCGCGCCCTGGGCGCCGAGACCGCGCAGAGAGCGGAAGCCCTAGTCCTGCCGCGCAGGTGGGATCCTGGCGTCCGCAACGAGGGTGGTACCGCGGGAAACCCGCCCCTTGCAGGGACGGGTGTTTTTGTGTTTGAAAGGCCAGCAGACGGAGGCGGTTTCATTGGGGATTTTGCTGTAACGCTGGCCTCGATCAGGGAAGCGCAGCGGGTCCTCGAGCCGGTCGTGCACCGTACGCCGATGGAGCATTCGAAGACCTTCAGCGCGATGAGCGGCGCGAGCGTCCACCTCAAGCTGGAGAACCAGCAGAAGACGGGATCCTTCAAGGTGCGCGGCGCCTACCACTGCATCGCGAACCTTCACCCCGCGCGGAGGGCCGCGGGCGTCATCGCCTCGTCCGCCGGAAACCACGCGCAGGGGGTCGCCTTCGCCGCGCAGGTCTTCGGCGTCCCGGCCACGGTCGTGATGCCCGAGACGGCGCCGCTCTCCAAGCAGCGGGCGACGGCCGGGTACGGCGCCAAGGTGGTGCTCAGCGGCAGGACCTACGACGAGGCGTACGCGCAGGCCCTGCGCATGCAGGGGGAAGAGGGCCTGACCTTCGTCCATCCCTTCGACGATCTGCACGTCATCGCCGGACAGGGAACGATCGGCGTGGAGGTCGTGGAGGCGCTCGAGGACCTCGACGCGGTGGTGGTGCCTGTCGGCGGCGGGGGGCTCGCCGCGGGCATCGCGGTCGCGGTGAAGAGCCTCTCGCCACGGACCAGGGTGATCGGGGTGCAGGCCGCCGCGGCGCCGGCGATGGCGCTTTCTTGGCGT
>JAJYTV010000018.1 GCA_021792885.1 Bacillota bacterium | reverse complement strand
GGGCGGTGACCGAGCTTCGCAAGGTGCGCGAGGGGGTCGACGAGGGCAGGGTTCACGCCCGTGATCGGCGGCGTGAGCGTGAGGATGATCCAGTCGAAGGGGAACGCGGGCAGGTTCGTCCAGACGGGCAGGTTGTGCTGCAGGTACGGCAGCAGCGCGGCGAACGGGGAGTCCGCGACGACGGCGGCGACGTGCGGATCGGCCTCCCCGGCCATCAGCGCGATCGACGCGCCCATCGAGAAGCCGACGATCGCCACCTTCGTCTTCGGGGCGAACGTCGTGCGCACCGCCTCCACGGCCCCGACGAGGTCCCGCACCTCGAACTCCCCGACCGAGACGAGATCGCCCGGGCTGCGCCCCTCCGCGCGGTAGTCGAAGGTCAGGATGTTCGCGCCCCAGAGGTGGACGGCCCGCATCATCAGAAGGCCCGGAATCCCGATGTCGGCACGGTTCGATCCGTAGCCGTGCGAGAACACGACCGTGAGAGCCGTCTTGTGGGCCGCGGGGATGAACCACCCGTGCAGGCGCAGGTGGTCGACAGCGCTCAAAAAGCGCACCTTGCGGTACTTCATGCCCCAGAAGGCGGGCGTCGTCGGCAGCTTCATGCGCGGCAGGTGCGTCAGTCGCCATCCGACGTACACGCCGTAGCCGGAGAGCAGCACAAGCAGCAGGGCGGCGCCGATGACGACCCTGCGCCAGCGCACGCGCCGCAGCCAGGATTTGAGCACTCCAGCACCTCCAGGATTGCGGCGCCCGCCGGAGAGCCTATGCCTTGCGCTGGATGGAGAATGCGATGAAGCCGCACACAATCGCGACGGCGACCAGCACATCGCGCCAGAAGGGCAGGCTTGATCCGACGAGGGCAGCCGAGAGGGCGGCGAAACCGCCGATCGTGACGAAGGTCAGCGCGCGCAGCGCGTTGCGCCCGCGGGCGAGTTCCTGCCGCAAGGACTCGAAGTCGATCGGTACGCGCAGCTCGTTGCGGTCCAGGCGCCCAAGGATGCGCAGCGCCTGCTGGAACGGCTCGAGGACGCGGCGCAGAACTCCCTGTACCACGTCGCGCGTCCCGCCTCCCGGGAGCTTCCCCGATGCGTACTTGCGCGCGCCCTCGATCAGCAGGCGGACGAAGTTCTCCCCGGGCGCGAGCCCTGCGACGATGCCTGAGAGGATGCCCAGGGCCCGTCCCAAGAACGTGTAGCGCGCAGGGATCTGAAAGGGCTGTTCGTAGAGGAAGTCGCGGATCTCCCGGACGAAGGCCTCCACCTCCGGTCCGCTGGCGCGGTAGAAGGTGGTGCCGAGCAGCCGGTCCAGCAAAAACCCGAAGGCCTTGCGCAGCTTGCCGAGGTCGGCCGTTGGCCGTACGAACCCGAGCTCCACGAGCCCCTCGACGGCCGCGTCGAGGTCCTTGGCGATGATCCCGCGCACCAGCTTGCGCAGGGCCTCCTGGTCGGCAGGGCGCATCTCGCCCATCATGCCGAAGTCGACGTAGGTCACGCCGCCGTCGGGCTGGACGAAGAGATTGCCGGGATGCGGGTCCGCGTGGAAGAAGCCGTCGACCAGCCACTGCTTCATGTAGCTGCGCACGAGGAGGCGGGCGAGCTCCTTGCGGTTGATGCCCGCCGCGTCGAGCGCGCCGATCTGGTCGGGTTTGATTCCCTCCACGAACTGCATGACCAGCACACCAGGCCTCGTGAGATCCTGGTAGACCCGGGGTGCGCTGACGAGCGGGTCGTCGTGGAAGTTCTGGGCGAAGCGCTCGGCGCGCGCCGCCTCGCCGAACACGTCGAGCTCCTGCTCCGTGACGTCGCGCAGTTCCTGCCAGATGGCCATCAGGTCGAAGCGCTTGCCCCAGCTCGTCCACCGCACGGCCCACGCGACGGCGATGCGCACCGCCTCGAGGTCGATGCGCACGTAGCGCTCAATGCCAGGACGCAGCACCTTGATCGCAACCAGCCTGCCATCGGCGAGAGAGCCGCGGTGGACCTGCGCCAGCGAGGCGGAGGCGGTCGGCGTCTCACTGATCTCCGCGAAGACGTCGGGCGCGTAGCGCGCACCGAACGACTGCCGCAAGACCGCGTCGACCTGCCCCCAGGACACGGGAGGGACGACGTCCTGCAGCGCGCCGAGTTCCTGCGTGAACTCTTCGGGCAGCACGTCCGCGCGCGTCGAGAGGAACTGACCTACCTTGATCAGCATGCCTCCCTGGCGCGCTGCGGCGATGCGCAACCTGCGGCCCTCCGCGGCCCAGAGGGCGCGCTCCGCCTTCTGCTGCGCCTGCGCGTCCCGGAAGCGCCCCGTGACACGCACGAGCCAGAGTGCGCGCAGCGCGGCGCCGAGCGCGAGGCGGAGGACGACCGCGGTGCGGCTGAGCCGGCTATCCAAGAAGCCCCTGCCTGCTACTCACCCGACGCGGCGCCGGGCTCTTCCTCGTCTGCCTTGGAGATCGCGTCCGCAAGGTGGTGCAGCTTGCGCGCCGCGCGCTGACGCGCGCGCCGCACGCGCTCGTCCGCCTCGCCTTCGCTGCCGTGGCAGCGTGTGCTCGCGCCGAGCAGGAAACCGAGGCCAATCAGCTTGAGAATCCACTTGAGCAGCATCGCCGCGCCCCTTCCTGTCGTTTCGATCGGGCTTGCTCCCGCAACAAGAAGACTACCACCCAAAGGATGCTTGGCAAGTGCGCCGACCTCTCAACTTTGCGCAAGGCGCTTCGCCAGGGCGGCGCAGCGGGCACCGTGACCGGACTCCCGGGGCAGCCACTCGACGCGCAGCACGTAGCAGTCGACCCGCAGTTCCGTCACGTCCGCCTTGCGGAACGGGGCAAGCAGCGCCTTCGCCTCGTCCGGGTCGAGCCGGTACGGGATGACGATCTGCTGTACTCCGGCCGCCTGCGATTCGTCGACGGTCAAGGTGGCCACCGTGACCGCCGCGTTCGGGATCACCCGCCGCGTGCCTCCGTCGCGCAGCACCGTGTAGAAGAAGTTGATCTCCTCCACCCTGCCCGCCACGTCGACGCCGGTCATCGACGAGCGGATCGTCACCCACTCCCCCACATGCAGCGGCCGAAGCGCCAGAAGCTGCATCCCGGCGAACACGCTGCCGAGCGTCGACTGCGCGGCGAGGCCGACGACGACGCCCGTCAGGGCGCCTCCCAGCGCGATCCCCGCGAGGCTCACGTGCCAGATGTCGGCGACGATGCCCAGCGAGACCAGCACCAGGGCGCCGCTCAGGACCTGTATCCCGATGTTCATCAGTCCCTGGCGCTCGACCGGCACACCGCGCAGCTGGCGCAGTCCCGCCGACCGCGCGCTGCGGATCAAGCCCCAGCTGAGCGCGACCCACGCCGCGGTAAGACCCGTGCGCCACAGCAGCGCCGAGCCGCCGCTCGGCCAACTGGCGACGCGCGGCATGAGGATGACCAGGATCCCGAAGGCGAGCAGCGCCAAGACGCGCTGCCAAACCCTGCTCCGCATGCGATGTCGTTCTCCTTTCCAATCCTGCGGCAGGACTTCCGCTCAGATACCCCATCGGGTATACTGATCCACGCATGAACGCTCGCCGGCGCCTCGGCGAAGCGCATGGCAGGAGGTGAGCGAGGATGGCTGTGCTCGTGTACACCACGCCGACGTGCCCGCACTGCCGTTCGGCCAAGCGCTTCTTGACCGAGCGCAATATTCCTTTCCGAGAGATCGACGTCGCGCGCAGCAGCCAGGCTGCGGCCGAGCTGCAGCGCAAGTCCGGCCAGACGGGCGTGCCGGTGATCGACGTCAACGGCAAGGTGGTCGTCGGGTTCGACCAGCCGCGGCTCATCCGGGAGCTAGGCTTGCGCAGTTGATACCAGGGGAGGCATCGGTCATGACGATCGCACCGCTCGACGACCGGGTGCTGGTGCGTCCGGTGGAGGCCGAGGAGAAGACGGCGTCCGGCATCATCCTGCCCGACACCGCGAAGGAGAAGCCGCAGCAGGGCGTCGTCGTCGCAGTCGGCACCGACGAGGACCTGCAGAAGGTGCTCTCGGCCGGGGACGAGGTCCTGTTCACGAAGTACGGCGGGTCGGAGATCAAGCTGGACGGCGTGAGCCACGTGATCCTGCAGCGCGGCGATATCCTCGGCAAGGTCGTGCGCTGAAGACCGACACGTTGTCGCGTTCTCGTGAAGGAGGCCGGGCGATCCCCGGCCTCCTTCACGTCTTACTAATCAACGGAGTGCTACTCTGGTAAAGTGAGCATATTAGGGACAAGGGGTGTCCTTTGGCTACGTTCACCGAACTGCTGCGCGGGGTGCGCGAGCGCAGCTTCCATGGCAGCCTCGTTACCGGTGTGACGGACCGCTCGTTCGACGTGCGTCCAGGGGGCATCTTCATCGCCCGTCTGGGCCAGCGCGTGGACGGATCCCAGTATGCCCAAGAGGCCGTTCAACGCGGCGCCCTCGCGGTGGTGGCCGAATCGCCGCTCTCGCTTGCGGTCCCGGTCGTCACCGTATCCAGCGCGGCAGAGGCGCTCGGCGTGCTTGCCGCGGCCTTCCACGGCGATCCTACGGACCACCTGACGACGGTTGGCATCACCGGCACGAACGGCAAGACGACGACGGCCGCCCTCGTCTCGAGTGCGCTCGGCGCCGCAGGCCACCGCGTGGGCACGATCGGTACGCTCGGTGTGCAGCTCGACGGGGAGACGATCCACCACCTCGTCCTGACCACGCCTTCCGCACCCGATCTGCAGGCGGCCCTGCGCGAACTTCAGGACTTCGGCGCGACCCACGCCGTGATGGAGGTTTCCTCCCACGCGCTGCGGCAGGGCCGGACAGCAGGATGCAATTTCGACGTCGGCGTCTTCACGAACCTGACGCGCGACCACACCGACTACCACGGCGACATGCAGCAGTACCTCGAAGCCAAGGGGCTCCTGTTCTCGGGCCTCGGCCGGCAAGAGCGTCCCGCCGTCGCCGTTCTGAACGGGGACAGCCCTGCCTTCTCCTACCTGAGGAGCATCACCCGCGTCCCGGTACGCACCTTCGGCAAGGACGGCGACGTCGCACTCGTCGCCTGCGAGGATCTCGGTCTCTCCGGCAGCCGCGTCACGCTGCGCATCGACGGCGAGCGGCACGTCTTCTCGCTGCTCCTGCCAGGCGCGCACAACGTCGAGAACGCGATGGCGGCCGTCGCCGCGGTCACGGCGCTGGGCCTCCCCGCCGAGGTCGCGCTGCGCGGCATCTCCTCGCTGCCGCAGGTCACCGGCCGCATGCAGGTGATCGAGGACATCGGCCGCCCGTACCGCATCGTGATCGACTACGCGCACAACCCGGCCGGGCTCGTGCAGCTCCTGCGCCTTGCGCGGCGCGCGTCGCGCGGGCGGGTGATTTCCGTCTTCGGCGGGCGCGGCGAGCGCGACCGCGGCAAGCGGCCGCTCATGGGCGCGATCGCCGCGGCGCTCGCCGACCACCTGGTCGTCACGATCGACAACCCACGCAGCGAGCCGCCGGCGCAGACCGCGGAGGAAGTGGCGATGGGCGCCCGCGAGAGCGGCATTCCGACCGAGGTCGTGCTGGACCGCTACGAGGCGATCCGCCGCGCGATGGCCGTCGCGGGCCCGGGGGACACGATCACCATCTCCGGCAAGGGCGGAGAGGTTTGGGATGAACGGCACGAAGGCCACGAGATGACCGACGAGCAGGTCGTGCGCGAGATCGCGGCCAAGGAGTAGAACCCCTGCAGCGCAGCTACCTCTGCTCACCCAAGGGCGCGCAGCGCAGGAGCGGCAGTTCGCGGCCCGGGATGGACCCGGATGCCACGGCTCCAACCCGCTGCGCGCCCATCCGGCGGTAGAACGCTTCCGCGTTCGGATCCGCCTCGATCAAGAGGGCGCCTGCGCCGAGAGACCGCGCCACACCGAGGGCGTGCCGCCAGAGCGCCTCTCCAAGGCCGCGCCGAAGCTGCTGCGGATCGACGAACAGGTAATCGAGCGAGGCCCCGCCGCCTGCGAGCGAGAGGCCGTAGAAACCTGCCGTACGCCCGTCCGCCTCCGCAACGTAAGCGGGCTGCGACGCGATGTAGTCTACCGACACGGTGAGCTCCGCCCTGCAGCGCTCGAGGAACTGCGCGTCGTATCCCCAGACCGCCTTCGAGGCGAGCGCGAGCGCGCTCAGCCGTGCGGCCTCGCTCTGCCGCGCCCGCCGGATCCGCACGCCTTGCGCCTTCTCCCGCACGGCCTCGCTCACAGGCCGAGGTGGGCGGCGCCCTGTTCGAGCTCCTGCGTGAGTTCGAGGATGCGCGCGACCCCTTCCGCGACCGCCTGCTCGCCGGCGGCCAGGCTGATGCGCACCTCGCCGCCGGCCCCGCGCCCGAAGGTGGAGCCCGGTACGACGACGACCCCCTTGCGCTCGAGGAGGAGCCGCGCGAAGCTCTCCGACGAGACGCCCCGCGGCACGGGCAGCATCAGGTAGAAGGCCCCTTCGGGCACGTAGCGCTTCCGACCCGCCGCTTCGAGGACCGTGAGCGCCGCGTCGCGCGTCGTGCGGTAGCTGTCGACCATCTGCCGGATCTCCTGCGGCGCGACCTCCGTCAGGGCTGCCATTGCCGCGCGCTGCGCCACCATCGACGAGGAGGAGTAGCAGGACTCGACGATCTTGCCGGTCCACTCGCGCATCCCAGGCTGCAGCACGGCATAGCCGAGGCGCCAGCCCGTCATGGCGTAGGTCTTCGAGAAGCTGAAGCAGCCGAGCGTGCCCTCGGGGTAGACCTCCAGCATGCTCACGGGCCGCTCGCCGAAATAGATCTCGTCGTAGACCTCGTCGGAGATCACCCAGAGGTCGTGTTTGCGGGCGAAGGCGGCGATGCGCTCAAGCATCTCCCGCCCGAAGAGCGCCCCAGTCGGGTTCGAAGGGTTGTTGACCAGCACGGCGCGCAGCCGCCCGCCTGCCGGCCACTCCTCCGGTTCGGGCGCAAAGCCCTGCGCCGCCTCGAGCGGGTAGAAGACGGGCTCCGCTCCCAGCGTCATGACCTGCCCCAGCACGTTCGGCCAGCCGGGATCCGGCATCAGGATGCGGTCACCAGGTCCGAGCACGCTCGCCAGTGCGGCGTAGAGCGCCCCCACCCCGCCGTGGGTGACGAAGACCTGCTCCGGGTCGACCATCACACCGTTCACGCGCTTGAGCTTCGCGGCGATCTCCCGCTGGAGGTCCTGCGGCCCCTCCGTCGGCGTGTAGACGATGCGCTCGTCCATCACCGCACGGGCCGCTGCGCGGCGCACCGCCTCCGGTGCGAAGAAGCCGGGCTCGCCGAACTCCAGGTGGACGAGGCCGGGCTTGCCTTCGGCGAGCGCGGCCATCGCGCGGATGCCGGAGGCGGGAATGGCCTCTGCGGCCGGCGACAGGCGCATGCGGCTCACTGTCCTTTGCTTCAGTGCGCGAACTGCAGCGTGGCGACGATCCGGCGGATCAAGGAAGCGGTGGCGTCGACGATCAGGAAATGGTACTGCGTGCCGTCGATCGTCTGCGCCTTCGGGTATGGCAGCACGACCTCCGCTGGCGGCGCCCCCGGAATCGTGACGTTCTGTGACGGCAGGATCAGGTATCCCGCCTGGCCAGCTGCCGAGATCGGCGCGATGGTCGGGTCGGTGCCGAAGGGGTGCAGGTGCTGCGTCACTTCGTTCTGCGCGGCCTGACGCGCGGTCCAACCAGCGCCCGAGAGGGCGTTGAGCTGCACGTATCCGCTCTTGCCTCCGATGCGCCAGAGGTACCCCTGCACGGGCTGCCAGCCCTGCGGGTGGCGCAGCGTCACGCCGACCTGGCTGTTCGTGTAGAGTACCCAACCCGACGCGACCGCCGGCTTCGGTTTCGGCTTCGAGGCTGGCTTGGCCGCTGGCTTGACCGCGCCGCAGCCCCCGAGTGCCAACACCAGCACCAGGGCGCCCGCGGCCCGCATCCTCGCCGTCACGCAATCGCCTCCCGAGGCCATGGAGTTCTAGCGTCCCGGCGACTCCACCTGCCGGGCGCCGCCCGTCAGGCCGAGCTCCCTGGCGAGGCGCTCCCCCGCGCGCGCGATGCGCTGCAGTTCCCTCTCCCGCAGCGCTGTCCGCGGGACGATGCGGTAGCGCAGCGCGTCCTCCTCGCGCCCGGCGTCCAGCTCCGCGACGAGCCGTCCGTCGAGCAGCACGGGCATGCCGTACGGTCCGACCGTCCGGCGCGCCGCAGGCGTGTACGCCTCCCAGGTGTAGCGGAATCCGAAAAGGTCCCAAAGGCGCCTTCTGTCCCAAAGGAGGTTCTCGAGCGGCGCAAGGATCGCCGCGCCGCGCGCCCGCGCAGGGGAATCCTCCATCCGCTGGGCGAGTTCCCGCGTGCAGAGGTAGCTGCGCTCGACGCCGTCGATGCGCAGTGCCTGCCACTCCCCGGCCTCGCACATCTCCTGCGCGAGCGCGCGCCGCTGGGCTGCACTCTCCATCTGCCAGCCGAGGTAGGGGTCGGACGCGAGGAAGACTCCCATCGTCCTCCCGTAGTGGCGCGCAGCCGTGCGGCGCGCCGATTCCGGCGCTAAGATCGTCTGCTCCCAGTCGGGGAAGTGCCGCCCGGGCAGGTCATAGCGCCGCTCGCCGCGGCGCCTTCCGGTGACGATCACCCTGCCCTCGTAGGCCAGGATGTCGAGCGCCATCGTCGTCGCCTTCATGCTCTGGGGGTTCTCGTCCCAGAAGCTCGAGACCCGGTGCTCCGTCCCGAGCTCCCTGCTGTAGCGGGGTCCCTTTGCAAGCTCCGCCAGGATCTCTTCGGCGATGGCGCGAAGTCCGCGCGCATCGAGCAGTTCGCGCGCGCGCGCGCGGGCGAACTGTGCAGCGGCGGCCGGCAGGTCCTGCGCGGAGACGATGCAGCGTTCCTTGAGCCGCGCTTCGAAGATTTCTCCCGACCCGAGGGCGCGAGAGAAGGCCGCCTCGCTTGTCGGCCCGCGGCGCAGGCGCAGCGTCAGAAGGTGCGCGGGCGCCACGACCCGCATCGGATCCATCTGGACCGCACCCAACGCCGCGACCGCCTGCGCGAAGCTTTGCCGATCGCGCGCCGCAAGCCCCAGGTGTGCGATCAGCGCGCGGCGCACTGCCTCCGGATGGGTCCCGATGGCGCTCCCTCCCACTTCTCCGAACACCTTTGGCATGCGCGGCCCCGCCGGCCAGTCGCCGGCGGGGCCGCACCTTGGCGGTACAAGTGTTCGCAATTGAGAGGTACTGCTCCTGCCGCTGCCTTAGAGTCGGAGCAGGCGCCAGCGCAGCGAGGGGCTTTGCACCGCACCGGTGCTCTGGAGCCGCACGCTCTGCGTCTGGTGGCCCACCTGCACGTGCAGCCGCCCGACGTCGCTGCCGACGGGAACGGGCGCCTTCAGCGTCTTCGCCTGAAGGGAGAGCTTCACGGGAAGTCCGCCCCAGCCGTAGAACTGCAGGGCCTGCGACGTCTTCACGCCGACCGAACCCTGCCAGGGTGCGGTGAGGCTTGCGACCTGGCTTCCGCTCTGCACCACATGCACGGGCTCCACCGCGTTGAGGGCGGCGGTGCCCAGGGTGGTCCCCTCGGAGATCGCGGTGTCGAGCGGGTAGAGCCCGCCTGCACCGAACACCGCACCGTACACGATCACGTTCTTTCCGGCGATGTTGCGCTGCATCGCGAAGACGTAGCAGCCGCCGGCCGCCAGCGTGGAGCCTGTCTTCACACCGATCACCATGTCCCGGCCGATCGTGTGGCCGATCTCCTTGTTGTAGTTGTACACGAGGCCTTCCGGCGATGGCAGGCTCACTTGCGGCTCGGCGACGATCTGCGCGAAGACGGGGTTCTGCATCGCGATCTCCGCGAGTCTTAGCTGGTCCTGCGCGTCGCTGACCGTCAACGCGCTGAGGCCGCTCGCATCCGCGTAGGTCGTGTGACGAAGGCCAAGCGCCTTCGCCTTCGCATTCATCATCTGCACGAACTGCGCCTGGCTGCCGCCGACCCAGTGCGCGAGGATCCGCGCGAAGTTGTTCCCCGACGGCACCAGCAGGCCCTCGAGCAGCTGGTACTCCGTCAGCTTCTCTCCGGCGGCCACCGCGACGTACGACTGGTGCGTCACGGCGTCCTGCTGGTAGGTCAGGACATCGGCCTGGGTCATCGTGATGCTCGGGCCCTGCTGGCCCAGGGTGAGCGGGTGCTTCTCCAGGACGAGCAGCGCGGTCATGACCTTCGCGACGCTGCCGATCGGCATGGACGCGGTTCCGCCGTAGCTGCCCATCGGCCCGATCCCCTGCACCGCGATGGCGGCCTCTCCGCTTGCAGGCCAGGGCAATCTCGGCGAAGGGCCCGGAACGGTCTTCCCCGCCGCCTGCAAGGACACCGAAGGCGAAGGTACGCCGCGCACCATCTGGACGACCGCGAGCACGACGACGATCAGCACCAAGACGCCAAAGAATCGCAGAATACGCATCGCCCGCCCGACTCCCCCACGAAACGATTTACCGCCGCGAGGGCGGCGCGCACGCTATCAGCCTACCGCCTTCGGCCCGGCTTGTCTTGACCAAAACATGAAATTGGAGCAGGAAATGTCCGGTGTCCCGCACGATCATTGCCAATCTGCGGGACCGCCGATACGGCTGGAAGCTAGCCGCGCAGCCTGCGCTGCAGGCGGATTGCGCCGTAGGCCAGCCGGTGAACCGCCAGGCTCGGCGGAAGGCTTGGACGGTACGGCTGTCGGGAACCAGGGAAGTCCTGCGCGATCGCATCCATCTCCGCGGCGCTCAGGACGATCTCCCCCGCTGCGGCGTTCGCCCGCACGTGCTCCGGCGAGACCGCCTTGGGGATCGCCACGACCCCGTCGCGCTGCACCGTCCACGCGAGAGCTACCTGCAGCGGCGACCCGCCGTGCGCATCCGCCGCCGCGCGCAGGGCTGCGCTCTCCTGCCAGCGCCCGTAGCGGCCGTGCGCCAGCGGGCTGTAGGCAAGCACAAGACGGCCGCTTCCCTCCGCCTCCTGGAGCACGCCCTGCTCGATGCCGCGCTGCCCGAGGCTATAGGGAACTTCGTTCGCGCCGAACTCGCCTGGCTGCTCCTCGCAGCGGCGCAGCATCTCGAGCCACGGGACATCGAAGTTGCTCACGCCGACGTGGCGCGCGAGTCCCGCAGCGCGCACCCTGCGCAGGGCGGAAACCGTTTCCTCCAGCGGCACGCTGTGCGTCGGCCAGTGCAGCAGCACAAGGTCCGCGTGGTCCGTGCGCATGCGCTGGCACGAAGCGCGCACGGAACTCTCCACGTCCTTCGCCCGCGCCTGCGACGGCCACACCTTGGTGACGACGAACACGTCCTGGCGGCAGTCCTTGATCGCCTCGCCGACGACCTCCTCCGCGCCGCCGGCGCCGTAGATCTCAGCCGTGTTGAGGACTGTCATGCCGAGCGAGACGCCGAGCCGCAAGGCATCGACCTCCGCAGTGCGCCGCGCGCGCTGCTCGCCCATCCCCCAGGTTCCTTGGCCGATCACCGGCAGACTGTGCCCCGCCCATTCGAGCTTGCGCACATGCTCTCCCCCCCACCGCGCCTGCCCTGGCACGGGCTGGCATTGCACCCTCGTCGATTCCGCAATGCACCTGGACAAACCTGCGGCGAATCCCATCCTCTGTGACCGGGCGAGTCGGGCTGGGACATGGTAGACTGGCTTCGCATGTCGAAAAGGGGAGGGAGCAGCGATGGCAACGACTGGACGCCTGACCCGCATCGCGCTGGTGCTACTGCTCTCTGCGCCGCTCGCAGCCTGTGGCGTGACGGCCCAGGCGCCGCAGCCCAAGGCGCATCCTACGGCGGCGCAGGCGAAGCCGACCGCCGCAAAGCCGAAGCTTCCCTGGGGCTCGAAGACCGCCAGCTCCATCCTGCCCGGCGACCTCCTGATCGCGGACTCGGGCAACAACCGGATCCTGCTCGTCACGCCCCAGAAGAAGATCGTCTGGCAGTATCCCGCGCCCGGCCAAACGTCGTTCATCCACGACGATGACGACGTGTTCTTCACTCCCCGTTTCAACAACATCATCACGAACGAGGAAGGCAACCAGACCCTCGCGATGATCAACTTCAAGACGAAGAAGATCATCTGGACCTACGGTCACCCGGGGGTGCCGGGGAGCGCGCCAGGCTACCTCAACACCCCGGACGACGCCTTTCTCTACGATACGCCGCACGGTCAGGTCATCACGGTTGCGGACATCCGAAACCAGCGCATCCTGTTCATCAACCCCAAGACGAAACAGGTCATCAAGCAGTACGGCCAGACCGGGGTCTACAGCGTGAACCCGCCGACGACCTACGGCGCCCCGAACGGCGACTTCCCCGCGCCGAACGGCGGCATGCTGGTGACGCAGATCGGCGGCAACGACGCCATCCTGCTGAACAAGCAGGGGCAGATCCAGTACACGGTGCACTTCCCGAGCGCCTTCAACTACCCGTCCGACGCGAACTTCACCCCGAGCGGCAACATCATTTGCGCCTTCTACACGAACCCGGGCGCGGTCGTGATCATGTCGCCGCAGGGACAGGTCCTCTGGCAGTACCAGGTCAGCTCCGGCCCCGGCATGCTGAATCAACCCTCGCTCGCCGTCCAGCTCCCGAACGGGCTCGTGATGCTGAACGACGACCACAACGACCGGGTGATCATCATCAACCCGAAGACGAACCAGATCGTCTGGCAGTACGGCCACACGGGCGTACCGGGTACGGCGCCCGGCTACCTCAACATCCCGGACGGGATGGACCTCCTGCCGAACGGCGTTGTGCCCGGCGCCCCCAACAACCCGATCGGCGGACACCTCTGGAGCTACCCAGGCAACGGATACTAGGAACTGTCCCAGAACCAAGGGGCCGCCCGAGAGGCGGCCCCTTGACATTGCCTAGCATTCTATATATAGATGACTATGTAAGGGGTGACGGCCCATGGACAGTCTGCTCCCTTCGCTCCCCGCGCTCCTGGTGCTCGCGGCCCTCTCGGAGGGCCCAGCCCACGGCTACCAGATCGCCCAGCGGGTCGGTGAACGCTCCGGAGACGTCCTGGACCTCAAGGAGGGCACGCTCTACCCGCGCCTCTACCAGTTGGAGCGCGCCGGGCTCGTGCGTGCCGCCTGGCAGGTGGAGTCCGGCCGGCGGGTCCGCGTGTACGAATTGACCGAAAGCGGCAGCGCTGCCCTCGAACGCGACCGCGCCGAGTGGCGCCGCCGCGTGCAGGCAGCCGACAAGGTGCTATCCGCAGTGCGGCAGAGCGCAGGGAGGAGGCCGCGACTTGGAGATCTTTGAATACCTCGAGCGCGCGACCTCCCGCATCCGCCTGAACGCGCGCGCGCGCGAAGTCCGCGCGGAGCTGCGCGCGCACCTTCTATTCCTTGCCGAGGAGCGCGAAGCGCAGGGGATGCAGCGGGAGGAAGCGCTTGCGGCCGCGATGCAGCAGCTCGGCGACTCGCGCGATCTCGCTGCGGCGCTCGCGCAGGCACAGCTCGGAATCTGGCCCGCGGGGCCCTTGCAGGCGGCGGTCGGCGCGGCGATCCTCGCGGCCGGTTTCGGAAGCCTCCTCTACCCGCCGCTCCTGCTTCTCGCGCTCTGCGGGATGGCCACCTACGCGCTGATTCGCAGCGCATCCCCCGTGCGGGAGGTGGTGTCGTCGGCAGCGCGCCTTTGGCAGCACCGCTGGCCGCTCGCCGCGCTCTTCGCCCTTGCGGGCTTCTACATTGGCTCCGAGCCCGTCTGGGCAGCGGGGAGCTACAGCCCCTGGCCGTTCGAGCCAGTGTTCTGGCTCGCGCTCGGCCCCGCCTTGGCCATCGCCTGCCTTGGGGCGTTCGTCTGGGATCTGCGCCGCGAGCCTTCTGGCTCAGGGGCCGCGGTGGGCGTGGCGACTGTCACGTTCGGCATCGCTGCGGTTGCGCTGGGCGTACTGCTCTGGCGACTGTACCCGCTCGCCCCCTCCCCCTTCGTCGACTGGTTCACCTCCGGTGCGGCCCCGGCGGTGAACCCTGTGCCGCTCTACGACCAGAACGTCCTCTACCACCCCGCGATCTTCACCGCCCTCTGCCTGCTCGCGACGAGCGCGCTCGGCGCCGTCGCCAGCGTCTACCAGAGGCGTCCCGCGAGCCTCCCGGTGCGCGACTGAGCAAGCTCCCGCGGGGCGGCCGAAAGGCCGCCCCGCTTTGCATGTGTCGCAACTGCCATTAGACTTCGACTCGCGGGCCATTTGCGGCCGCGCATTCTTCACGTGAGCGGCGGAAGGAGCGGATCGGGTGGCGACCTTCGCCAGTGAGGAGCGCACGCTGAGAGCACAGATCCGCAGCCT
>JAJYTV010000017.1 GCA_021792885.1 Bacillota bacterium | reverse complement strand
CATGCGTGGAGATGGTCGGCACCCGCGCAAGCGGGTTCCGAGAACAACCGGCGCAAGTCGGCACTGGGGCGGCACGAACAACCGATGTCTGGGTTTGTCCAGCAAATCGGGCAACTGTTGACACCACTTGCGGTTTCACCGGAACCTATCCATATGGCCAGCGGCGAAGTCAGCCGTGGATCATGATGAGATCCATCGGATGCAGCGTATTGGCTGCGATGGGCCGAAAGTCCTGGGTCAACGCGTAGACCGACGTCAGAAGTCCCCAAATCGGCGGCTGCGCGACCTGCGCTTCGTAGAAGAACCCAGGCACGTCGAAGGCGATGCCAATGGCGCATTGGGGTGGAATGGTGATCGCAAGCTCTGCCGTCAGGCGCTTGGGGCAGTCGTCCTTGCTGAACAGACGCACGACAAACGTCACAGGCCGGTAGTTGTCGTTCTCCATCAGCACGCCAACGAAGGCCTGCTTGATTGGATCGACCGCCAGCGGGCCGGTGGTGAGCACCCGACGTTCGTACGAGTCGACCTGAGCCTGCGCATCCGCTGGCAGAGTATCCGGAGAAAGCCACTTCGAAGGCATTGGCTGCACAATGATCCCCTCCCCAATCGTTACGTTACCTTCAGCCTATGCGGGCGACGGCTGTCCGCGCATAGCCGCCGGGTGGCGTGCGTCCTCCAGGGGGGCGGACGGAGGGAACGCGCGGAATGTGTCCCGGATCTGGCGAGCGGGCCCACGCGAGGGTGCCCGCGGCGCAGGGCCCTGCCTCTCCCCGGCGCGGGCCCGCTCCCGGTGTTTGCGTGTGGGATTGTGTTCTGTCAACTTGGATCGCATCCAAGGTTGCCTGTGGAGGTGCCCGTCCTGTCCCCGCAGCGCAGCGTCCTCGCACTGGCTCTCCTGGCGCTCGCCGCCCTGCCGCTCGCGGCAGGGCCAGAAGGCGTCACGGTGCGCGCAAAGACCGCCTCCACGTCCGCTTCCGCGTCCAGACCGCCGCACAGCAGCAACGCGGCGCACGCGTCTGCTCCCTCAACCATCTCCCCTGCCCGGGCGAACACTCCCTCCGCGACCGCGAGGCCCGCTGCAGCGACTTTGCCGCGGGCGGCAACAGCGGCGACGCCCAAGGCCGCGCCCTCGCCGCAGGGACAAAGCGACCACCCGGCCGCCACCACCATCACGCCGGCCACCCCGCCGTCCAGTCAAAGTGACGCCGGCGCTCCCGCCGCCGCTACCGCCGCGCAGAGCCCAGGGACCTTCGTCCTCGGCTACTACGTCGAGTGGCAAGGCAGCGGCTCCGCCCAGGACTTCGCGGCCCACGCAAGCCAGCTGAGCGCCATCGCGCCGCTCTGGTTCTCACTCCACAGCGACGGCTCGCTGCACCTTCGCGGCCTCGGCGACATCGCGGCCGTCACGGCGCAGGCGCACGCAGCGGGCAAGAAGGTCCTCGCCCTCGTCACGAACGACGGCCAGGGCGCGATCCTCGTGAACCCGAGCCTGCGATCGCTGGCGGTGCGGAACCTCGTGCAGGCCGTAATGGCGGATCATCTCGACGGGGTCAACATCGACTTCGAGTCGATCGACGGCAGCGACGCCCAGGGACTCGATGCCTTCGTCGCAGACGTGGCGGCGCGGCTGCGGCCGCTGGGCCTCCTGACGACGGTCGCCGTTGGACCGCGCGCCTCGACGGACATCCCCGTGGGCGACCCGTCCGACGCATATGACTACGCGGCGCTCGGCCAGAGCGCCGACTACGTCGTGCTGATGACCTACGACGAGCATGGCCCCGGGACGGCGCCCGGGCCCGTTGCCGGCATCGGCTTCGTCACGAACGTCGTAAACTACGCGCTGCGGGAGATGCCCGCCCGCAAGATCCTGCTCGGCGTCGCCGGCTACGGCTACGACTTCGCCCAGCCCGGCACGCCCACCGTCACGGCGAAGGACATCCTCGCAAGCCCGCCGGGACCCCTCGGCTGGGATCCCGTCGCGCAGGAGGCGCAGATCGTCTCGCCTGGCCACGACATCTGGCTCGAGGACTCCCGCGCCGATGGCGTGCGCTTCGCGCTCGCGAAGCAGGACGGCCTGGGCGGCGTAGCCCTCTGGTACCTCGGCGCGGAGGACAGCGGATTCTGGACGCAGCTGAACGCGATCTTCGGCACGCCCTAGACGTTCGTGCGCTGAGACCCGTCGCACGCCGCGCAGCCTGTGCAGGTGCGCAGGCGCTCGCCGAACACCTGGCGCACGGTGCGCACCGAAGGCTGGTCGAGGGCCTCCTGCGCGCCGTGGATCACGACCTGGGCCGGTGCCGCGGTGATCAGCGAGGAGACAAGGAGGTCGTCGAGGTTGATCTCGGCATCCTCGGTCTCGAAGCGGAAGTCCGCGGCGAACTCCCCGGTCAAGGGCTGCAGTTGCTCGTCGAGCAGTTCGAAGCGGCCGCTCGCCTGCAGCAGGACGTGCACCGTGCCGAGCTTCGGCGCCTGCACGTCGACGAAGTAGCGCAGGAGGCGCACGAACTCGCGGTACTCCCGGTCGAGCATGAACTCGTCGACCGCCGCGTCGAGGGACCGCTCGAGGTCCGCGATATAATCCTTCAGTCGGAACGTGACGAACCCGTCGAGGTTCAGGGCGGAGTGCTGCTCGAGGTACTCGGCGAGGCGGCGCGACACCGCGCGCACGATCCCCGGGCGCGGCGGCTCCGTGCGCGCATAATCGAGGATCTGCGCCCGCTCCTCCTGGTCGAAGTAGCCGTAGTTTCGGCGCAGGATCCGCACCATCATGTCCGGTCCGATGTTGGCGACGATGTGCTCTGCGAGCGCGGTGGCGACCTCTTCCCGCACGGACGACTCCTGCGCGGCGTCCACGTTGCGCAGTTCGAGCGCGACGCGGGTTGCTGCGCCAGCAGGCTCCTCGCGCAGCGCGACGTCTGCCTGCGGCGCGAGCCGAAGCAGGCCCTGGCGCAGCACTTCCCGCAGTTCCTCGACGCGTCGCTGTGCTTGGATCGAGAGACCGCCCAACGACTCCACGCTCCCCGCCACCGAGATCGCCCACAGTATATGACCGGGCCGAGGGGTGCATACAGCGCGCTCCTGCCACGGCTGGCAATGGCCAGGACCTGCGATGGCCAAACAGGGCACGTTCTGTCCATCGGGCGCGCCAGCCGCGCCCAAAGGCACGCGAGACTGGCAAATGGACCACGCTTCGTGCAGCACTTGGATGGAGCCGACGGCACTTCCTATGCATCGCCGGGAACGTTGCCAATCCGCCGTGTTCACTTTGCCCCGTGAAACCGGGCGCGCGCCGCTCCTCGCGCGCGGATTCGTACAGTCGTCCAGGGAAGTCTTGAGGTAGAGCGGCCTCCATGGATCCTACGCCAGCGCACCGCCGGGCGCGCCTCGCCGCAGGCGGTTCCTGGGACGGAGCGCGAAGACTTCACCCAATCTTTACGCTAGCGAGGCTCCAGCGCGGTCTTCCTGGCAGGAGGCGGCTTCGCCTGTGCGGAAACTGGCAGGCATCTGCAGGAGTTTCCTCAATGCCTTGGAGGTGTCCCTTTGGCCGAACAACGCGTGATCGACGCGATGCTCCGCAACTGGCGCGACGAGGTGGAAGGAGCGTTCACCTACCGCGAACTCGCCGCGTCGGAACCGAACGACCACCGCAAGAGCATCCTGATCCGGCTCGCCGAGGCGGAGGAGCGCCACGCCGCCAAATGGGAAGAGCATCTGCAGGCGCTCGGCGCCGAGATCCCGGACCGCTCGCAGGTGCACAGCAAGCTGCACTCCGCCTCGCGCTCGATGAGCCGCGACGCGTGGCTGAAGAAGCTGGAGGCGGACGAGCAGCAGGACGTCGGCAAGTACCGCGACCTCCTTTCGTGGCTGCCGCAGGGGGACGTGCGCCAGTCCGTCGCGATGATGGCGCAGGAGGAGGCGGGACATGCGGAGAGCCTCTCGTCGCTCGTCAGCGCCCGCGATCCGGGTTCCGCACTGAACCGCCTGCTCGGCCGCGAGCGCTGGCACGTGACCAGTTCCAGCGGATGGATCGGCGACGCGATCTACGGGGCGAACGACGGTCTCGGCGCGATCTTCGGCATCGTCTCGGGCGTCGCCGGCTACACGAACGGCTCGGGCCACCTCGTCGCCATCTCCGGCCTCGCAGGCATGATCGCGTCCGCCCTCTCGATGGGCAGCGGCGCGTACCTCGCCGCGAAGTCCGAGGGCGAGGTGCACCAGGCGGAGATCGCACGCGAGAAGCGCGAGCTCGAGGAGTCCCCAGACGAGGAGCGCGAAGAGTTGGCGCTCTTCTACCAGCTCAAGGGCCTTTCCGAGCAGGAGTCGCACGACCTCGTCGCGCGGCTTGCGGAGAAGCCGGATGTGATGCTCCAGACGATGGTGCAGGAGGAGCTCGGCCTCACGGCCGACAGTGCGCCGAACCCCCTCGTCTCGGCGGTCAGTTCGTCTGCCGCCACCGCCGTCGGGGCGATCATCCCGGTCATCCCGTTCTTCTTCATGCACGGCCTCGCCGCAGTGCTTGTCGCCGCGATCATCTCCCTGATCGCCCACTTCGTCGTCGGCGCGTTGAAGACGCTCGTGACCGCGCGCAACTGGATCGCGAGCGGGCTCGAGATGACCGTCGTCGGCGCCATCGAGGGCCTGATCACCTTCGGCCTCGGCCGGCTGCTCGCCGGTGCCTGAACAGCTCGGGTATGCGCAGGGCCTCGGCTGCACGGTTGCAGCGGGGGCCCTTCTCGTTCCGGGCGTCTGCGTCGGCTGCGTGACGCATGAGGGCGCGCGCACCGGGCTGACGCTGGTGCTCTTGCCTCCCGGCTCGCGCGGCGCCGTCGATGTCGCCGGTGGCGCACCCGCGACCCGCGAGACAGACCTCTTGCGGCCCGAAAACCTCGTGCAAGGCCCCGACGCCGTGCTGCTCACGGGAGGCAGCGCCTTCGGGCTGCGCGCCGCTGACGGCGTCATGCAGGTGCTCGCGGAGGCAGGCCGCGGCGTCGCGGTCGGCGCGGCTCGCGTGCCGATCGTGCCGTCGGCCGCGATCTTCGACCTCGGGGTCGGCGATGCGCTTGCCCCCACCCCGGAGGACGGCGCGCAGGCCGCACGGCGCGCCCTCGAAGGCGGGCAGGCCGTGCCCGAAGGGCGGCAGGGCGCTGGCTGCGGCGCGACCGTCGGCAAGGCGCTCGGGCCGGAGCGCGCGATGGCAGGCGGGCAAGGCGCCCTCACGCTCACGGCTCCCGACGGCCTTGCAATCGGCGCCCTCGCCGTCGTCAACGCCCTCGGCAGCATCCTCTCGCACGACGGCAGCGTCGCCGCCGGGCCGCGCGTGGGGTCGGGCGCCCCAACGCGCACGGCGCCCCTGCTCGCTGCAGGCGGCGCAGTGCCCGGCCGCCCGGGCGAAGCGACGACGCTCGTCCTCGTCGCCACGAACGCGCGGCTCTCGAAGGCGGAGCTCGTGCGCGTCGCCCGCATGGCGCACGACGGCCTTGCGCGCGCCATCGATCCCGCCCATACGCTCTTCGACGGAGACACCGTCTTCTGCGCATCGTGCGGCGACCACCCCGCCGACGCGACGAGGGTCGGTGCGCTCGCTGCGGCCGCAGTGGCGCAGGCCATCGTGCGGGCGGTGCGCTAGCGGCGCACCTCCGTCCGCCCGGCCATTACGAATCCCTCTAGCAGCCATTCGGCGGCGCCGCTGTTTCGCGCGCCCGGGAAAGCCTACGCTTCGGACAAGGATGTCGGAGGCGATGGCGGTGGACCAGCGGGACCTCGTGCAGCAGCAGTTCGGCGCGCAGGCGGAGAAGTACGCGCAGAGTCCGAGCCACGCGTTCGGCCGCGATCTCGGGCGGCTCATCGAGCTGCTCGCGCTGCGGGGCGAGATGCGGGCACTCGATGTCGCCACGGGCGCGGGCCATACCGCACTGGCCCTCGCCCCCTTGGTGCGCGAGGTGGTGGCGGTCGACCTGACCCCGCAGATGCTTTCGCAGGCGCAGGCGCTCGCGCAGGAGCGCAACCTGCACAACGTGACGTTCGTCGAGGCGGACGCCGAGGCGCTGCCGTTTGAGGATCACTCCTTCGACGTCGTGACCTGCCGGCGCGCCCCCCACCATTTCACCGACGTGCCGCGCTTCCTCGCCGAGGCGGCGCGGTTGCTGCGCTCCGGCGGGAGCTTCGGATTGACCGACCAGACGACGCCCGAGTATGAGAACGGCCGCAACTTCATCGAGATGTTCGAACAGCTGCGCGACCCGAGCCATGTCCGCGCCCTCTCGCCGGTCCAGTGGCACGGGGCGATCGAGTCGGCCGGACTGCACATCGCCCACCTCGAACTGCAGACGGAGGAGCGCGACGTCGAGGAGTACCTGGACGTCGCAGCGGTCCCGCCGCAGGGGCGCGCCGAGATCTACCGGCGCATCGCCGCCGCATCGCGCGAGGCAGCGGAGATGAACGGCTTTCGCGAGGTGAACGGCCGCCTGCGCTTCGAGCGCCGGCGCGTCATCGCCATCGCGCGCAGGTAGGCGCAGGGAGCGCGGCCTGCGGCGCGAACGTTCCCCGCATGAACAGCACCATCCGCTTCGTGCATGCGCTGCCGCCGATCGAGCACTTCTACCCGCTCTTCCTAACCACCGGCTGGAACGAGTCCCTCGGCTTGTCGCAAGAGGCCCTCGAGGGCGCGATCCAGGCGAGCTGGTTCTTCATCTGCGCCTATGAGGGCACAGAACTCATCGGCACCGGCCGGCTGCTCTCGGACGGCGCGTACCAGTGCTTTCTGTGCGACGTGATCGTCCGCCCGGACCGCCAGGGTCAGGGCATCGGCAAGGAGATCGTGGGCCGGCTCGTCGAGCATGCCCGCCTGCAGGGCATCCGCTGGCTGCATCTCACCTCCGCGCCCGGCAAGCGCGGCTTCTACGAGAAGATCGGTTTCGCCGCGCGCCCGGAGGAGGCTCCCGGCATGGAGCTTCGCTTCTAGACTCCGCCGTTCGGCTGGCCGCCGATCACCGGAGGCGCGGCGTCCCGGAGGATTCCGGAAAGGCTGCTCCACACTCCTGAAAGGCGCACAAGTTCTTCCTTGTGCGCGATCGTGAGTGTCCGCAGAATGCGCTCTCCCTCCTCGGTCAGCAGGACCTCCACCATGCGGTGGTCCGCCGCGGACTGTCGCCGCACGACGAGCCTGCTGCCTTCCATGCGGTCGACGAGCTCGACGACCGTGTGGTGGCGCAGTTGCAGGTGATCCGCGATCTCCTTGATCGTCGCCCACTCGCGGCCCGGCATCCCCTGGACCGTCAAAAGCAGCTGGTGCTGCTGGGGGCTCAGTCCTGCGCCGCGCGCGGCCTCCTCGCTGAAGCGCAGAAAGCGGCGCAGCTCGCCGCGGAACGCGGCGAGCGTCTCGTACTCCCGCTTGCTCACGGGGGCGACCGAGCCCTCGGGCTTGCCTTTTTCCATGGGTCTATCATACCTCCGGCGGCATGCGTCTGTTGTGCATTTTTATCGTAATACGATATACTTTATCGGGCGCTGTTGCTGACGGGGAAAGGCTGCGGTGATGCATGGACGAACCAGGAAGGATCTTGCACGGTGCCCGCCGGCTGCGCGGCGACTACCGGACGGACGGCGGGCGACTCGTGTTCCTCACGCTGTGGTCATTGGTGATCGGGGTGATCGGGGGCTTGGTGGCGGTGGCGCTTTTGCACCTCATCGGCCTCATCACCCATCTCGCGTACGACGGCACGTGGGCATGGTCCCTGACGGTGCCGAACCCGGTGTACTGGGGCTGGCCGTCTCTCTTCATCCCCGTCGTCGGCGGGCTGCTCGTCGGACTCATGGCGCGCTACGGCAGCGACAAGATTCGCGGCCATGGCATCCCGGAAGCGATCCAGACGATCCTCGAGGAGCGCAGCGTGATGGAGCCGAAGCTCGCAGTGATCAAGCCGCTCGCCTCCGCCATCACGATCGGAACCGGCGGCCCGTTCGGCGCGGAAGGGCCGATCATCATGACTGGCGGAGCCTTCGGCTCGCTGCTCGCCCAATGGCTGACGGTCACCACGCGCGAGCGCCGCACGCTGCTCGTTGCTGGTGCGGCCGCAGGCATGGCGGCGACGTTCGGCTCGCCGGTGTCCGCGACGCTGCTCGCCGTCGAACTCCTGCTGTTCGAATGGTCGCCGCGCAGCTTCGTGCCGGCGGCGGCCGCAAGCGTCGCCGCCTACACCGTACGGACGCTCTTCTACGGTACGGCACCCGTCTTCGACAGCGGCGCCATGCTGCCCTGGCCGCACGTCAGCTGGCTGTGGGCGGCCGTGCCGCTGGGCATCGCCGCCGGCATCGCGTCGGGCCTCTTGACGAAGGCCGTGTACCTCGTGGAGGACGCCTACCGGCGCCTGCCCATCCACTGGATGTGGTGGCCGGCGATCGGCGGGCTGATCGTCGGGGTCGTCGGCCTCTTCGTCCCGCAGGTGCTGGGCGTCGGCTACCCCGTAATCCGGTCGCTCGACGCAGGTCAGATCCTGCCGCTCGCGGCGCTCGCGTTCCTTGTCGCGAAGGCGGTCGTGTGGGTGCTCTCCCTGAGCTCCGGTACCTCGGGCGGCGTGCTCGCACCGCTCCTGCTGATCGGCGGGGCGCTGGGCACGCTCGCTAGCCCGCTCCTTCCCGGCCACCTGCCGGCCCTCTGGGCGACCGTCGGCATGGCGGCCCTGCTCGGCGGGACGATGCGCGCGCCCTTCACGGCGACCATCTTCGCGCTCGAGACCACCCACGACTGGACGGCCGCCTTCCCGGTCTTCCTCGCGAGCGCGGTCAGCACGGCCGTCACCGTCATCTGGATCCCGCGCTCGATTCTCACCGAGAAGGTCGCGCGCCGGGGCACCCACGTCGCGCGGGAGTACGAGGTGGCTCCCTTCGAGCGGCTGAGCGTCCGCGAAGCAATGCTCGCCTGGCCCCCTGCCGGGACGCTGCGCGACGGCGCGAGGGTCGCGGAGGCGCGCGGCGACATCCCGGACGTCGTTCCACTGCTCGACACGGCCGGCGAGGTGGTGGGGGCGGTGCGCCTCGCGGACATGGCGCACGGCGAGGCTGCGTATCAATCCCTTCCCGCGCCGCGTCCCGTGCCGCGGGTCGCACCCACGGAGCGCCTCGCGGACGCCGTCGCGGCGATGGCGCAAGCCGACGTGCCGGCCGCCCTCGTCGCAGGGCCGGACGGCCAGCCGATCGGCTGGCTCCCGCTTGCGGCGACGCTCATCGCCTGGCGCAACACATGGGCCGACGAGCATGTCGCGCTGAAAGTCGCGCCGCGCCGGCGCAGCGCCGCGAGCCCTGCTGGGGAGGAACGGGGAGGCGCACACTAACGGGCGGTGCGTTTCTTCGGCCTGCACCTTGTGCGAGAATGGCACCTGGTGCGCATCCAGCCGATTCCAGCAGGGTCGGCGCGCGGCAAGGCGAAGAGCATAGAAACAAAACCCTCAGCACGCAACGCCGCGAGCGGCCAAACGGAGGAAAGCGCGTGCGACTCCTTTCCCTGTTCAAGCCTGAGTACGTCTACCGTCCGAAGCAGGTTCTACGGCGCATCCGCCTCACCTCGCGGCGCGTCGCCCAGAACGAGTGCCTCGTCGACCTGCCCTGGGGCCTCTCGATGTCCGTCAACCCGCACGAACTGATCGGCAACTGCGTCGCGCGGCTCGGGGTCTACGACCTCACCGTCAGCGAAGCGCTCTGGCGCCTCCTCGACCCCGGCGAGACCGCGGTCGACGTCGGCAGCAACATCGGCTATACGGCCAGCATCCTCGCCCAGCGGACGGGCCTGCAGGGGCGCGTCTTCTGCTTCGAGCCGCACCCGGACATCTTCGATCGTCTGCAGCGCAACATCGGTCGCTGGGGCCTGCCGGTCACCGCCACGCACGCGGCCATCTCCGATGCTGTCGGCACCGCCTCCCTGCGCGTGCCCCGCTACTTTCCCTGTAACCAGGGCACGGCATCGCTCACGATGGCGACGAACCAGGCGGACAGCGCGGGGATCACCGTCCCCACCCTCGCCCTGGACGGCTTCGCAGCGCTCTCGGGACGGGTCGGCGTGATGAAAGTGGATGTCGAGGGGCACGAGCCCGCCGTCTTCCGCGGCGCGCTGCAGCGCCTTCAGCGCCGCGAGATCCGCGACATCGTGTTTGAAGACCACGGCACCTTCCCCACGCCCTCGATGCATCTCCTACGCGAAGAAGGCTACCAGATCTACGCGCTGCGCCACCGCTTCCGGGGACCCTATCTCACCGACCCCCAGGAGGCGAAGCCGGACGCGGACCCGCCGAGCTACCTCGCGACGCTTGACGCACAGCGCGCGGAGCGCCGCTTCGCCCCCCCGGGTTGGAGCCTGCTTGCCCACCGGCCCGTCCAGGGCTGAAACCGCCTCCGCGCCGCACGCCGTTTCCCTGCCTTCCGCTTCGGCAGGGAAACGGCGTGCGTCCGTCCAAGACGCGAACACAGACCAGATCTTTCCGAGCCCTTTCCCGCCAAGCGGCAGCTTGCCGGTCGTGTTGCCGGCGGCGGAGGAGATCGCGACGCTGCTCGTGATCCTGCGCATGCAGACGGATGCAAGGTCCGCTACACCGGTGCCCAGCGTAAGGACATCGGGGACGCCCTGATCGCGTGTGCGGGCGACCTCGTGACCGTGCGCATGAATCCCTTGCTCCCAGACGCCGTGCGCTCTGCGCCGACGGACGCGAGCATGGTGCCGGCCGAGGTCCGAACGCTGATCGAAGGCAGAACACTGCGCGCGTTCCACGCCCAGCCGCAGTTCGCCTCCTACCTGGACATCCCGGCGACCGGCCCGGTCGGCACGCTCGACCTCGCGCCCGGAACCCATGGCTACGAGGAACTCGTTGCGGACGGGCCCGTGCTCGAGATCGTCTCGTTCTCGTCGAACATGCCGGATTCCGTCTCTGGAGACTTCGCGGCGGAGATCAAGGTGGGCTATCTGCATACCGCCGGGCGGAAGGTCCCGGTCGCGCAGGGCCGCGTGTTCGGGTACCTCTTCGCGGCGCTCGGGCAGTGCCGCATGTCGCAGGAGGTAGAGAGCCTCGACGGGTACCGCGGACCGCGCTTCATCCGCTGCGAGGGGCTGCAGGTCGCAGGAGCGTAGCACCGGGCGCGCAGCGACGAGGTGGCCCGTACGGCACTGCCGTACGGGCCTTCGCCTATCCGCTCAGACGAAGTGGATGCGCGGGTCCGCGGCGGCGTAGAGCAGGTCCGCGAGCAGGCTGCCGAGGATCGTGACCGCGCCGATCACGACGACGAGGTCAACGGCGACGCCGTAGTTGAACTGGGTCAGCGCAAGGACGAGCGAACTGCCAAGCCCGGGCATGCCGAAGATCCACTCGATGACGATCACGTTGTTGAACAGGGTCGGCAGCGATAGGCCGGCGATGGTGATGGCAGGCAGGAGCGCGTTGCGCAGGACGTGCACGACGATCACCTGGTTCTCCGGCAAGCCCTTTGCGCGCGCCGTGCGGATGTAGTCCGAGCGCAGCGCCTCCTCGATCGCGCCGCGGAAGTAGGTGGTCCAGGTCGCGATCGTCGTCAGCGCCAACGTCGCGACGGGCAGGATCATTCCGAGGGTCCAGTTGCTGAACCCCTGGGAGGAGGGGTCGAGGTTCGGTCCGGCCGCGGGCAGCCACAGCAGCTGGATGCCGAAGATGAAGATCAGCACGAAACCGACCCAGAACGACGGGAAGGTGAAGAGCACGAACGTGATCAAGGACATCCCGCGGTCGAACAGGGAGTTTGGCCTCTTTGCCTGCACATAGGCGATCGCGAAGGCGCAGAGCGCGGCGACCACGCTGCCCAGCCCGAGCAGTTCCAGGCTGGGCGGGGCGTAGGTCGCGGCGAGCGCCGCGCCGGTCGAGAGCGTCTGCCGCAGCCAGAAGAGGAACTGCAGCGGCAGCGGCTTGTCGAGCCCCATCTCATGCGCGAGCTGCACCACCATCTCGGGCGTCGCTCGCGGACCCGCGGAGAGCGCCGCGAGGTTGTACGGCATCGCCTTGAGCAGGAGAAAGGTGGCGAAACTCACGACGAACAAGGTGAACGCGGCCTCGAGGACCCTGCGCACCACGTAGCGCGTCACGATCCCTGCCCCCCTTGGGCATCCTGCGGATTCAGCGCATGCCGCACAGCTTCACCGAGGAAGTAGACGGAGACCAGCAGGATGGAGAACGCGAAGCCGGGCGGGTACACGACCCACCACTGGCCGCCCACGATGTTGTCGATGTTGCCAGCGAACATGCTGGCCCAGTTCCACGGCGGAGGCAGCCCGAGCCCGACGAACGTCGTGATCGCCATGACCAGCACGACGTTCGCGAATTGGTTCGTGAACGCGACCACGATGTCGTCGAGCACATTCGGAAGGACGTGCCGGAGCAGCACTCGGACATGGGAGGCCCCGCTCGCCAGCACGGCTTCGACGAACGGCTGCTGCCGTACCACAAGGGTGCGGCCGCGGACGATGCGCGCCGTCGCCGGCCAGAGCGTCAAGGCCACGACCGTGATGAAAGACCTCGTGTTCGCGCCCAGGAGCGACTCGATCAAGAGGATCGGCACGACCTGGGGGACGCTCAGGAAGATGTCCGTAATGCGCATCAGCACACTGTCGACGATCGACCCGCTGTAGCCCGCCACGAGTCCGACGAAGATGCCGATCAGCGCGGCGACGATCGCGCTGATGAAACCGGAGATGATCGGCCGCTGCCCCGCAACCATCAACTGGGCCAGTTCGTCCTGGCCGAGGACGTTCGTCCCCAGCAGATGGGAGAAGGAAGGCGGCAGCAGCTGGATCGCCATGTCGTACTTGTTGCCGTCCGGCGGGTCGAACACGGGGCCGAGGAAGGTGAACAGAAGCAGGGCAAGGAGCATCGCCCCGCCGACCCAGAAGAGCGGGTGGCGAAGCAGCTTGCGCAACTTGCGTGGCAACCGCACGGACGTCCGCTGGGCTGCCACGCCGGGTGCGGCGGGATTGGTCATGCAGCGTGTCTCCTAATGTCGCGGGCCCAGGCGCTCGGCGTGCGGATCGCGTGCACGTTGCAGGTGCGCGCGCCCGCCAATGCCAGGCAAGGCTTCGCCGATTTGTCATGGAGTCCTCCCGCCCAAACCGGAAATCGCTCCAGCTATCCCCTCCACTGGAAATGCGGCGCCGCGATCTCCCGCACGAGCCCTGTCTGGGGGTTGAAGGCGATGCGGCTTGCGAGGATCTCCCCGCGCGCGGACTGGTAGAGGACGGTGAAGTGCGCGGGGTCCGGCAGCGGCATCTCGTCGCTGCCGAGGGTCATCTCCACCAGGACGTCCTCGCCCGGCGCGAGCACCTTCCCGAACACTCCGCTCGAGTGCATGCGGCTCCTGCCTTCGGCGGCGTCGAGCGAGATGCCCTTGAGGAGGCCCGCTCCCTGGCCCACGTTGCGCACGCGGTACGTGTAGTGGCCCGACACGACCTGCTCGTCCTCTGTCAGCCGCTGCGCGTGCGGAGGGTCCAGGCAGTCGACGAGGAACACGGGCGTGACGGCAAGGCGGCGCAGCTTCGCCGCTTCGCGAACGCCGAAGCCCGTGGCGAAGGCGGAAACCGTCGCCGCCGCCGCGGCGACGAGACTCGCCCAGTCCGCCGCCATCGCCGACGCCATCCGCACCCTCCTTCATCGCGCGAAAAGCCTGCGCGCTGTGCCGCGCGCCCTACTAGCCATTGTGTGCCCGCCTGCGCCGATCAAGCCGCGTCGCCCGCGCCCGCAGTCATCGGGGGATGCTGGCAGGGACAGGGTCCGCGTGCGGTGAAGAGGTTGCCGACAGCCAATTGGGGCGGCAGCTCTGCGGCCTGCAGGCGCCCAGCGCCCGAGCGGAACACTGTGCATGGCATGGTAGTGCAGCGCCACGGGGAGGTGGGGCGGCGCCCGCCGCGTAAGGATGGATCTTTGGCACCTCTTGGTCGGGCGCCCGCTGAAGAGCCGGGAGGCGCAAGCCGAAGAGATCGGCACACCGGAAGGGCTCGCCGCGCTGTCGCTCGACGCGCTCTCCTCCGTCGCCTACGGGCCCGAGGCGATCGCGCTCGTGCTCGTGACCGCAGGGCCCGCCGCCATGCGGGACCTCTTGCCGATCTCGCTCGCGATCGTCGCGCTCCTCGCGATCCTCGTGCTCTCCTACTCGCAGGTGATCGACGCCTACCCCGGAGGGGGCGGCGCGTACACCGTCTCCAAGCAGAACCTCGGCGTCCTGAGCAGCCACCTGGCGGCCGCGGCCCTGATCGTCGACTACATCCTCACGGTCGCGATCTCGGTCGCAGCGGGCATCGCGGCCCTCACGTCCGCGTTTCCCGCCCTGCTGCCCTGGACGGTGCCGCTCTGCCTCCTGCTGCTCGCGATCGTCACATTCCTGAACCTGCGGGGTGTCGGGGAGAGCGCACGCGCATTCCTCTTCCCCACGATGCTCTTCATCGTC
>JAJYTV010000016.1 GCA_021792885.1 Bacillota bacterium | reverse complement strand
AGGGCAAGGAGCTCGTGGTCGAGGAGGTCGACCGCCGGCGGCGGCGGCGCAATTCGCCCCCGCCCTTCACCACGTCCACCCTGCAGCAAGAGGGGGCCCGCCGCCTCGGCTTCACCGTACGGCGCACCATGGCCGTCGCGCAGGCGCTCTACGAGGGACTCGAGCTGGCCGGCGAGGGACAGGTCGGCCTCGTGACCTACATCCGCACCGACTCGACGCGCGTCTCCGACGAGGCGCGCGCCGATGCGGCGGACTTCATCCGCGCGACCTATGGAGAGGACTACGCGCAGCCGGCCGAGCGCAAGGAACGCCGCCGCGCCGGGGTGCAGGACGCCCACGAGGCGATCCGCCCGACATCTGTGCTGCGCCGCCCCGAGGATGTCGCGAAGTCCTTGACGCGCGAGCAGCTCCAGCTCTACCGGCTGATCTGGCAGCGCTTCGTGGCGAGCGCGATGAGCCCTGCGGAGTACGATCTGACGACGGTGCGCCTGCGGGCGGGGGAGCACCCCTTCCGGGCGTCGGGCAGCGTCCTCCTGTTCAAGGGCTTCCTTGCGCTCCAGGGCACGGCGGACGACGAGGCCGCGGAAGGCGGCGAGCTGCCCGAACTCGTCCAGGGGGAGCGCTGCCTCTGCCTTGAGGCGCAGAGCGAGGAGCACTTCACGGAGCCGCCGCCGCGCTACACCGAGGCATCCCTCGTCAAGGCGCTCGAGGAGCGCGGCATCGGTCGCCCCAGCACCTATGCGCCGACCATCCAGACGATCCAGGAGCGCAGCTACGTCGAGCGGCGCGAGCGCCGGCTGCATCCGACGGAACTCGGCGAACTCGTCGACCAGATGTTGCGCGAGCACTTCCCGGAGGTCGTCGACCCCGAGTTCACGGCAGACCTCGAGGCGCGCCTCGACCGCATCGAAGAAGGCAAGGCGCCCTGGAACAAGGTGCTGCGCGAGTTCTACGAGCCGTTCTCGAAGGACCTGCAGAAGGCCGAGGCGGCGATCGCCAAGGTCGAGCAGCCCGAAGAGGTCTCCGACGTGCAGTGCGAGCTGTGCGGAAGAATGATGGTGATCAAGCACGGGCGGTTCGGCCGCTTCCTCGCCTGCCCGGGCTACCCGGAGTGCAAGAACACGAAGCCCCTCCTCGAACCGACGGGCGTGCACTGCCCGGAGTGCGGCGGAGAGATCGTGGCGCGGCGGTCGCGGCGCGGGCGCACGTTCTACGGCTGCACGAACTACCCGAGCTGCCGCTTCACCACATGGCGCAAGCCGGTGCGGGAGAACTGCCCCTCGTGCGGGGCGTTCCTCGTGGAGTACCCGCGCAGGGGCGGCAAGGGCGAGCTCGTCTGCGTGAAGGAGTGCGGCTACCGCCGGCCGATGGCGGCCGAGAGCCAGTAGGGGGGATCACCGCGTGCGGGTGGACGGCGAGGCGATCGCCCGGCTGGAGCGCGAACTGCGCGTGCGCGGCGCGTCGCCCCACACGCTGCGGGCGTACCGCCAGGACCTCGCGCAGGTCGCCGCGTTTCTGCGCGGGGAGGAACTGACGCCGCTGCGCCTGCGGGCATACCTCGCGAAGCTGCAGCAGGAGGGGCGTGCGCGCCGGACGATCGCGCGCGCCCTCTCGGCGCTCAAGGCGCTCGCGCGGATGCATCGGCGCGCGCAGGAAAGTGCGCCGGAGTGGCTCTTCACGATGCGCGGCCCGCGCCTCGAAAAGCGCCTGCCCCAGTTCTTCAGCGTCGAGGAGACGGAGAGGCTGCTCGCGCGCCCTGACGCCGGCACCCCGCTCGGACTGCGCGATCGCGCGCTGCTCGAACTCCTCTACGCGAGCGGCCTGCGCGTTTCCGAGGCGTGCGGCCTGGACGTCGCGGACCTGAGCCTTTCGTCGGGCGAGGTGCGGGTGCTCGGCAAGGGCGGCCGCGAGAGAATCGTTCCCTTCGGCCGCGTGGCGCAAAGGACCATTGCGGCATACCTCGAGTACGGCCGGCCGCGCATCGCCCGCTCCCTGCCCGCGCTGTTCCTCAACAGCCGCGGCGGTCGCCTCTCGACCCGCAGCGTGCGGCGCATCCTCGCCGCGTACGAGGTGCAGGCGGGGCTGCCGCGGCGCGGACCGCACAGCCTGCGCCACACCTTCGCCACGCACCTCCTCGAGGGCGGGGCGGACCTGCGCTCGGTGCAGGAGTTGCTCGGCCACCGCAGCCTCTCTTCCACCCAGATCTACACGCACGTTCAAGCCGGACGGATGCGGGTTGTGTACCGCAGGTCGCATCCGCGGGCGTAGAAGGGAAGGATCGCATGGAGACTCCGCTGTTCCGCTCCACGACCGTGCTTGCCGTCGTGCGCAACGGGATGGCCGCGATGGCGGCCGACGGTCAGGTGACGATGGGCGAGACGACGATCGTGAAGCACGGGGCGCGCAAGCTGCGCCGCTTGCACGACGGGCAGGTGCTCGGCGGGTTTGCGGGCTCCGTGGCCGACGCGCTCCTCCTGTTCGACGCCTTCGAGCGCCAGCTCTCGGAGCAGCACGGACAGCTGCGTCAGGCGGCGGCGGCGCTGGTGCGCGCCTGGCGGCAGGACCGCATGCTGCGCCGCCTGGAGGCCCTCCTGCTCGTCTGCGACCGGCAGAGCGTGCTGCTGCTCGCCGGATCCGGCGAGGTGATCGAGCCCGACGACGGCATCGCGGCGATCGGGTCGGGCGGCAACTACGCGCTGTCGGCCGCACGTGCGCTCGTGCGGGAGACTGAGTTGCCGCCGGTCGAGATCGCCCGGCGCAGCCTTCAGATCGCGAGCGAGATTTGCGTCTACACGAACGACCACATCACCGTCGAGGAGCTCGGGGGAGGCGACCTGAGATGACGGCCGCGGAGATCGTGCGCGAGCTGGACCGCTTCGTGATCGGCCAGGAGGAGGCCAAGCGCAAGGTCGCGATCGCGCTCAGAAACCGCGAGCGGCGCGAGCGCCTTCAGCCTGGACTGCGCGAGGAGGTCACGCCGAAGAACATCCTGATGATCGGCCCGACGGGCGTTGGCAAGACGGAGATCGCAAGGCGCCTCGCGCGGCTCGTGGGTGCGCCGTTCACGAAGGTGGAGGTGACGCGCTTCACCGAGGTCGGCTACGTCGGCCGCGACGTCGAGTCGATCATCCGCGACCTCACGGAGGTCGCCGTGCGCCTCGTGCGCGAGGAGATGCGCCGGCAGATCGAGCCGGACGCGAACCTGCAGGCGGAAGAGCGGCTGGTGGAGCTCCTGCTCGGCGAGCCCGAAGAGCACCAGAACCCCTTTGCCTCCATCTTCGGTTTCGGCCAGAGCCAGCAGCCCAAGGCGGAGCGCATGTCCGACTCCGAGCGGCGGGAGAAGCGGCGCGACCTGCGCGAACGCCTGCGCAAGGGCGAACTCGAGGACGAGCAGGTGGAGGTGGAGGTCGAGGACCAGACAGGTCCCGGCATGCCCTTCCTCGGCGAGCAGAACCAGATGCAGGAGATGCTGCAGCAGATGATGCCCAGGCGTACGCACCGCCGGCGCCTGAGCGTGCGCGAGGCGCGCCCGATCGTGCGCGTGCAGGAGGCGGACCGCCTGATCGACCAGGACAAGGTCGCGCAGGAGGCCGTGCGCCGCGCGGAACAGTCCGGCATCGTCTTCCTCGACGAGATCGACAAGGTGGCTGCGCACGGTGCGCAGGGCGGGCCGGACGTCTCCCGCGAGGGCGTGCAGCGCGACCTCCTGCCGATCGTCGAGGGGACGACCGTCTCGACGAAGTACGGGCCGGTGCGCACCGAGCACATCCTGTTCATCGCCGCCGGCGCGTTCCACATCGCGAGTCCGCAGGACCTCATCCCCGAACTGCAGGGGCGCTTCCCGATCCGCGTCGAGCTGCGCTCGCTCGGCGTCGAGGAGATGCGCCGCATCCTGGTCGAGCCGGAGCATGCGCTCGTGCGCCAGTACGCGGCGCTGCTCGAGACGGACGGCGTCGCACTCGACGTCTCGGACGACGCGGTGCTGAGGATCGCGGAGTTCGCCCACCGGCTGAACGAGGAGACGGAGGACATCGGTGCGAGGCGCCTGCACACCCTGCTCGAGCGCTGCCTCGAGGACGCGCTCTACCGCGCGCCCGAACCGGGCTTCACCGCGCTGCACGTCGACCGCGCGTACGTCGAACGCGCGCTCGGCGAGGTGGCGGCGAACCCCGAACTCTCGCGCTACATCCTCTAGCCGTGCGCCTGCGGCGGGCCCGCACCCTGCACGCCGCACCGGGTGGCGCGGCGTGCAGGGCGGAAGGTGCTTTGCCGCAGGCTCGGACGCGACTTCGCCGCGTTCTACGCCGTGCGGCTGACCTGCCGGTCTGTCCGATTGAGCCCTCTTGTGGCTCGTGGTATACTGCTGAAGGCAATTTCGCACGTGCAGGGATGCGCTGGGCGGTGGCCCGCATCGGGGTTTCCCGGCGCAGAGGACCTGCATGGCGGCAAAACCGAAGGAGGAGTCCCGTGTCGTACATTTCGATGAAGCAGCTCCTGGAGGCTGGCGTCCACTTCGGGCACCAGACGCGGCGCTGGAACCCGAAGATGCGCCCCTACATCTTCACCGAGCGCAACGGCATCTACATCATCGACCTGCAGAAGACGGTCAAGAAGGTCGATGAGGCCTACCAGTTCCTGCGCCAGGTGGCGGGGGACAACGGGCGGATCCTGTTCGTCGGCACGAAGAAGCAGGCCCAGGAGTCGGTGGCTGAAGAGGCGACGCGCTGCGGCGAGTTCTTCGTCAACCAGCGCTGGCTCGGCGGCACCCTGACGAACTTTGGCACGATCAGGAAGCGCCTGCAGCGCCTGCAGGAGCTTGAAGAGATGGAGACTGACGGCCGCTTCCAGGAGCTCACGAAGAAGGAAGTCAGCGGGCTCCTGCACGAGAAGGAGAAGCTCGAGAAGTTCCTCGGCGGCATCAAGGGAATGAAGAACCTGCCGGCCGCGCTGTTCGTGATCGACCCGCGCAAGGAACACATCGCGGTCACGGAGGCCAACTCGCTCGGCATCCCCGTCGTCGCGATCGTCGACACGAACTGCGACCCGGACGAGATCAGCTACGTGATCCCCGGCAACGACGACGCGATCCGCGCCGTGAAGCTGCTCACCGCGCGCATGGCCGATGCGGTGCTGGAGGGCAAGCAGGGCGTCCAGCTCGCGGAGTAGACGCACCCTTTGCGCCCCCGGTGCCCAAACCGGGGGCGCCTTCGCACGAATATGGGAGGGAATCGGCGTTGGAGATCACGGCGGAGATCGTCAAGGAACTGCGCACGAAGACCGGAGCGGGCATGATGGACTGCAAGCGCGCCCTCACGGAGTCGGGCGGCTCGATGGAGCGCGCCGTCGAGCTCCTGCGGGAGCGCGGTCTTGCCCAGGCGGCCAAGAAGGCCGGCCGGGAGGCGAGCGAGGGAGTCGTGGAGACCTACGTGCACGCGAACGGCCGCATCGGCGTGCTGCTCGAGGTGAACTGCGAGACCGACTTCGTCGCGCGCAACCAGGAGTTCCGCGCGGTCGTGCACGAGATCGCGCTGCAGATCGCTGCGTCGCGCCCGCGCTGCGTACGCCGCGAAGAGGTGCCCGAGGAGCTCGTCGCTTCCGAGCGCCGCATCTACGAGGCGCAGGCGGCGAACGAGGGCAAGCCCGAGAAGATCGCCGAGCGGATCGTCCAGGGCCGCCTGGAGAAGTTTTACCAGGAGACCTGCCTCCTCGAGCAGGTGTACATCAAGGACGACAAGAAACGGGTGCAGGATCTCGTCACCGAGATGATCGCGAAGCTGGGAGAGAACATTCAGGTGCGCCGCTTCGCGCGCTTCGAGGTGGGCGAGGAGGCGGCGGCTTCTCAGGAGGCTTAGGCTATGGAGGCGCAGCGACCGAAGTACCGTCGGGTCGTCCTGAAGCTGTCGGGCGAGGTGCTCGCGGGAACCGAGGGACACGGCATCGACCCGCGCATCGCGACCTCGATCGCGGAGCAGGTACGCGAGGTGGCGGACCTCGGCGTAGAGCTGTCCATCGTCGTCGGCGGCGGCAACATCTGGCGCGGCACCGCGGGGAGCGCGCTCGGCATGGACCGTGCGACGGCGGACTACATGGGAATGCTGGCGACGGTGATCAACGCGCTGGCGCTGCAGGACGCGCTCGAGCACCACGGGGTGCCGACGCGCGTGCAGACCGCGATTGAGATGCGCCAAGTGGCGGAGCCGTACATCCGGCGCCGCGCGATGCGCCATCTCGAGAAGGGGCGCGTCGTGATCTTCGCTGCCGGTACGGGAAACCCGTACTTCTCGACCGACACGACGGCAGCGCTCCGGGCCGCCGAGATCGAGGCGGAAGTCATGCTCAAGGCGACCAAGGAGGAGGGGGTCTACGACGACGACCCCCGCCGCAATCCGGACGCGAAGCTGTTCCGCGAGATCGGCTACCTCGAGGTGCTGCAGCGCGGTTTGAAGGTGATGGACACCACGGCCACCTCGCTGTGCATGGACAACCGCATCCCGATCGTGGTGTTCGACGTCAACCGCCCCGGCAACATCCGCCGGGCCGTCATGGGAGAGCCGATCGGCACATTCGTGAGGGGGGACTGAGATGCACGCCCTGCTGAGTCAAGCGCAGGAGAGGATGCAGAAGTCGATCGCGTTCCTGCACGAAGAGCTGCAGACCCTGCGCGCAGGCCGCGCCACGCCGGCACTCGTGGAGAAGGTCGCCGTCGAATACTACGGCACGCCGACTCCGCTCCAGCAGGTCGCGCAGATCACGGCGCCGGAGCCGCGGCTTCTGGTGATCCAGCCCTGGGACAGGCAGCTCGTGCCCGTGATCGAGAAGGCGATCCTGAAGAGCGATCTCGGTCTCTCCCCTGCGTCCGACGGGAACCTGATCCGCCTGCAGATTCCCCAGCTGACGGAGGAGCGGCGCAAGGAACTCGTCCGCGTGCTGCACAAGAAGGCGGAGGACGAGAAGGTCGCGGTGCGCAACGTGCGCCGCGACGCGCTCGAGCACCTCAAGTCGGCGCAGAAGCAGGGCCAGGTGTCCGAGGACGAGCTGCGCCGGCTGCAGGACGAGCTGCAGAAGCTCACAGACCAGGCGATCGCAGACATCGAGCGCGCGAGCGCCGCGAAGGAGAAGGAGATCCTTTCGGTTTGAGCTTTGCGCTGGTCATCTGTAGTCTGGAAGAGGCCGAGGCGATCTGCCGCAGGGAAGAACTGACCCTGCAGGTGGAGACGACTTCGCCGCCGCGGGCGTTTGCAGGCGGTGCGCCGCGCGTCGTCCGCGCGCGGCAGCGGGGGAGGGTGATGGAGATCCTGGTGGCGGCGTTCGGGGCTGCGCAGGATCCGTTGCCATGACGTACGGTGCGCGCCATGTGGCGATCATCATGGACGGCAACGGCCGCTGGGCCGTCTCGCGCGGGCAGCCCAGACCCTACGGGCACCGCGCCGGTGTCGAGGCGCTGCGGCGCATCGTGCGGGCCGCACCGGGCCTCGGCATCGAGTACCTGTCGGTCTACGCCTTCTCCACGGAGAACTGGAAGCGCCCGCCTGAAGAGGTCGAGACGCTGATGGACCTTCTGGTCGAATACCTGCGCAGCGAGATCGAGGAGCTCGACCGCGAGCAGGTGAAGATCATCTTCCTCGGGGACGAACGCGCGATGCCGCCGCGTTGCAGGCGCGAGATGGAGAGCGCCTCGGCCCGCACCGCGCGGAACCAGGGACTCGTGCTCGCGATCGCGGTGAACTACGGTGGGCGCGACGAGATCGTGCGCGCCGTGCGTCGCATCCTCGAGGATCCCGAAACGGCCGCGGAGATCGACGAGGAGACGTTCGGCGAGCTTCTGGACACGGCGGGCATGCCCGATCCCGACCTCGTCATCCGCCCGAGCGGCGAGCTGCGCCTCTCGAACTTCCTGCTGTGGCAGAGCGCCTACGCGGAAATCTACGCGACGCCCGTGCTGTGGCCGGACTTCGACGAGGCGGAACTTCGGCGCGCGCTCGAGCAGTTCCAGTTGCGCGACCGCCGCTACGGAGGCCACGCATGAAACGCAGCACGCTCCTCTTGCGCGTGGCCAGCACGATCGTCGCGATGCCGCTCGTCCTGCTGCTCGTCTACCTGGGCGGTTACTATCTCCTGTTCGGGCTTGTCGGATTCTACCTCCTGGGCGCGCACGAATGGAGCCGCATCTGCGAGGAGGGCGGCTCCATCCCTGTCAGTTGGCTGAATTTCTTCGGCGGTCTGCCGATCCTCTGGGTGGCCTTCACCGGGCAGATGTGGCTGATGTGGCCTGCGATGGCGCTCCTCCTTGCCGTCAACCTGATCATCCCGCCGCTGATCGGCCTCTCGGGCGGAACGGTGGGCATGGATCTCTTCGGCCAGGTCTACATCGCGCTGCCGCTCGCGTACCTCTTCCTGCTGCGGGCCCACGGCTTCAACCCGACCGCCGAGGCGCTCATCCTGGTCTGGGCGGCCGACATCGGCGCCTACCTCGTGGGGTCCAAGTTCGGGCGCCACAAGCTCTCGCCCCGGCTGTCGCCGGGGAAGACCTGGGAGGGCGCAGCCGGAGGCATCCTCTTCGCGGTCATCGCAGGTGTCGCCCTCATGCCCGGCATGCTGGATCGGAGCATCTGGTACGGCGCGCTGGTCGGACTGATCACGGGCCTCCTGGCAGTCCTTGGCGACCTCGGGGAGTCGGCGATCAAGCGCTGGGCCAACACGAAGGACTCCGGCAGCTTCATGCCCGGCCACGGCGGGCTTCTGGACCGCATCGACTCCCTTCTGTTCGCGCTGCCGCTTCTATACTATCTCCTGAGATAGCCTGGAAGCGGGGGATGCCTGTGCGGCAGGCGCGCGGCCTCCTCGTACTGGTCGTCGGCTACCTCCTGGCGCGCTACCTGCTGCCGCACCTCTATCCAGTGGTGCTGGCGCTGGCCCTCGCCTTCTCGGTCGAGCCGATCGTGCTGCGACTGACCGCCCGCGGCTTGCCGCGGCCGGTCGCGGCGGTCCTCTCGCTCGGGGGACTCGGGACGGTGCTGTTCATCTCCCTCGGGCTCGTCGCGCGGGCGGCGATCGAGGAGGCGCTGCACATGGCGAGCGGCCTGCCGGCCGCTGCGCGCCAGATCTCCCGGCGGCTCGGCGAGATCTGGCCGAGCCACCTCCTTGGGCCGGCGCCGTCCCTGCCCGTCCACGTACTGGGTCAGATCACGTCGGGTGCGGGGCGCTTCGCGCTGCAGCTCCCGGACATCGCGCTCGCGATCGTGGTGGCAGCGGTCGGCGCCTACCTCGTCGCGCGGGAGCTGCCCACCCTGCGCAGGCAGGTGCGGCGTGAACTGCCGGCTCTGCTCTCGCGCGATTCCCTGCGCATCGGCAGCGTCGCCTTCCGCGCCACCGTGCGCTACCTCAGAGCGCAAGCGATGCTCGCCTCGGTCACGACGCTCGTGACGGGGCTCGGGCTGCTCCTGGTGGGAGCGCCGTACGCGCTGCTCGCTGCCGTGACGGTCGGCGTGCTCGACATCGCGCCGGCGCTCGGACCCGCGACCGTGCTCGGACCTTGGGCGGCCGGCGCGGCCCTGCTCGGCCAGTACGGCCTCGCACTGCGCGTCGCGCTCGTCCTCGTGGTGGCTGCAACCGTGCGGCCGGCGATCGAGCCGCGCCTCGTTGGCGGGCAGATGGGCTTGCACCCGCTCGCCGCCCTTGTCACCATGTACCTCGGAGTGCACCTGTTCGGCGCCGTCGGCTTGGCCGTCGGTCCCGTCCTGGCCGCGACGGCCTGGGCGGCTTATCGTGGGGAGGCCCAGTCATGAACCTCGCAGTGCTCGGAGCGACGGGATCGATCGGCAGCCAGACGCTTGAAGTGGCCCGCCGGCGCGGGCACCGCATCCTGGCGCTCGCGTCCCGCCGCGCAAGCCCGGAGTTCTGGCGCCTCGTGGACGAGTTCCGCCCCGAGGCGTATGCCTTCGAGCAGGGCGACGGCGAGGCCGCCTTCGGCCGGCGCGTCACCGGTGAATCTGCGCTCACGGAGCTCGCGCTCTGGCCGGGCGTCGACACCGTGGTGCTGGCGGTCACGGGCTTTGCGGGGCTGCCGCCCTTGCTCGCGGCGCTAAGGGCCGGGCGGCGGGTGGCGGCGGCGACGAAGGAGGCGATCATCGCCGGCGGGGACCTGTTGCGCGGCGCGGTTGCGAACGGCCTCCTGCTGCCGGTCGACTCGGAGCACGCAGCCGCCTTCCAGCTCCTGCGCGGGCGCGCGGAAGGCGCGGTGCGCCGCCTGATCATCACGACATCGGGCGGCGCGCTGCGCGACTGGCCGCTCGAGCGGCTCGCCGACGCCAGGCCCGAGGACGCCCTGCGCCACCCGAACTGGAGCATGGGCAACCTCATCACGATCGACTCGGCGACACTGATGAACAAGGGGATCGAGCTGATCGAGGCCCACGTCCTGTTCGGCTTGCCGCTTGAGCGACTCGACGTCTGGATCCACCCGACGCAGATCGTGCACGCGCTCTGCGAGACGGTGGACGGCGCGCTCTACGCGTCGCTCGCGCGTCCTGACATGAAGCTGCCGATCGAACAGGCGCTCTCGCACCCCGAGGTGCCGGTGGGCGCGCTGCGCCCCCTGGAGCCCGAGGACATGGCGGAACTCCGCTTCTCCCGGCCGGACGACCAGCGCTACCCTTCCTTGCGGCTGTGCCGCGACGCGGGTACAATAGGCGGCACGATGCCGGCGGTGCTGACGGCGGCCGATCAGGTGGCCGCCGGAGCCTTCCTCGCCGGCGACATCCCCTTTCCATCCATCGTACCGCTCGTCGCGTCGGTCCTGGACCGGCACGAGGTGGTCGAGTCACCGGACTTCGAAGCGCTGGCCGCCGCCGACCGCTGGGCGCGGCGGACAGCCGAGGATCTCCTGCGGAGGAGTGAGTAGCGGTGACGGCGCTCCTCTTCGTGGTGCTGCTCGTCGGACTGGTCGTCGTCCACGAGTTCGGCCACTTCATCGCTGCGAAGTGGTGGGGTGTGCGCGTCGACGAGTTCTCGGTCGGGTTCGGGCCGCGCCTCTTCGGCTGGAAGCGCGGCGGTACCGAGTACGCCTTCCGCCTGCTGCTGCTCGGGGGCTACGTGCGCCTGTACGGGATGGAGCCCGGCCAGGAGGAGACAGCGGACAGCTTCAACAGCCGGCCGATGCTCGGGCGCGTGATCACGATCGCGGCCGGACCCGTGATGAACTTTCTCCTGGCGATCGTGCTGTTCTGGGCGCTCTACAGCGCCGTCGGCGTGCAGAGCTACGTCCCAGGGCCGCCGCGGATCGGAGGCCTCGAGGCGAGCATGCCCGCGCAGCGCGCGGGGCTGCGCCCCGGCGACGAACTGCTGGCGGCGAACGGCCACAGGCTCGGCTCGTGGAACGCGCTCCTGAAGACGGTCTCAGCAGCCAAGGGCAACCCGATCCACTTCACCGTCCAGCGCGCAGGCCGCCGCTTCCACGTCACGATCACGCCGCGGCCGGACCCGCGCTTCAAGGACGTGCGGCATATCGGCGTGCTCCCGGCGACGGAGACGCTGCGCCTGCCGTTCTTCCAGGGCCTCGCGCGCGGGGCGCAGCAGACGGCGAACGCGTCCGGCGTCCTCGTGACGGCGCTCGTCGGCCCTCTGACGCACGGACAGGCGCCGCCGGTCTCCGGGATCGTCGGCATCTACGGCGCCGTGCAGCAGGCGGAGGCAGCCGGCCTCGCGCAGATCCTGCTGCTCGCGGCAGTGCTTTCTGTGAACCTCGGGCTCATCAACCTCGTGCCGTTCCCGCCGCTCGACGGCGAGCGCCTCGTGATCCTGGCGATCGAATGGATCCGCGGCAAGCGGCTTGACCCGCAGCGCGAGGCGATGGTGAACTCGATCGGGATGATGATCCTACTTGGGCTGGCCGTCGTTTTGGCGTACCATGATATCGTGCGTATGCACGGCACCTTGTAAGGTGCCGGAGAAGGGAGGCTGAGCCCCGCCGATTCGCGGCGGGTGCACAACCAAATGCCCATTAGGCGGGTTACCCGGGAGGTTCACGTCGGCGACAAGCTGACGATTGGCGGAGAAAACCCCATCGTCGTCCAGACGATGACGAAGACCGACACGCGCAACGTGCCTGCGACGCTCGATGAAATGTTCCGGCTCGTTCAGGCCGGCTGCGAGATGGTCCGGCTCGCCGTCCTCGACCGCCAGGCGGCCGAAGCGCTTGCCGAGATCAAGAAGGCGAGCCCGATCCCGATCGTGGCCGATATCCACTTCGACTACCGCCTCGCGCTGATCGCGCTGCAGTCCGGCGTCGACAAGCTGCGGCTGAATCCGGGCAACATCGGCTCCCCCGACCGCGTCCGCGCCGTCGTCTCGGAGGCCAAGGCGCGCGGCGTGCCGATCCGCATCGGCGTCAACGCGGGCTCGCTCGAGAAGGATCTGATCGAGAAGTACGGCCACCCCACGCCGGAGGCGATGGTCGAGAGCGGCATGCGCCACCTCGCCATCCTCGACGATCTCAACTTCGATCAGGTGATCGTCTCGCTGAAGGCGCCCGAAGTGGCGCTGACGGTCGAAGCGTATCGCCTCTTCGCCAAGGCGACGGACGTCCCGCTGCACCTTGGGGTCACCGAGTCCGGCACCGTCTGGTCCGGCTCGATCCGCTCCTCGGTCGGACTAGGCATCCTCCTGAGCGAGGGCATCGGCGACACGATCCGCGTGTCGCTCTCCGGCCCCGCGGAGGAGGAAGTGAAGGTGGCGCGGGAGATCCTGCGCGCCACCGACCGCCGCGTGTTCGGCCCGACGGTCTATGCCTGCCCGACTTGCGGCCGCTGCGAGATCGACCTGCAGAAGGTCGCGGCTGAAGTGGAGCAGCGCGTCGCGGGCTTCGCGATCCCGCTGCGCATCTCCGTGATGGGCTGCGTCGTAAACGGCCCCGGCGAGGCGCGGGAGTCCGACGTGGGTCTTGCGGGCGGGCGCGGCTTCGGCTTCCTGTACAAGAACGGCGAAATTGCCGGCAAGGTGAGCCAGGAAGAGATGGTCGACCGCCTCGTGGACGAGGTGCGCAGGCTGGACGAGGAGGCCAAGGCGAGTGCCCAAAGCCGGTAAGGAGAAGGGCGCGTTCGTACAGGAGATTGCCGATCCGGGCGTCGACTTCGCCCAATGGTACGTCGATGTGGTGACGAAGGCCGACCTGGTCGACTACGCCCCTGTGCGGGGATGCGTCGTCTTCAAGCCGTACGGCTACAACCTCTGGGAGCGCACGCAGGCCGCGCTTGACCAGCGCTTCAAGGCCACAGGACACCAGAATGCCTACTTCCCGCTCCTGATCCCCGAGAGTTTCCTCCTGCGCGAGGCCCAGCATGTCGAAGGCTTCACGCCGGAAGTGCTCTGGGTCTCGATGGGCGGCGACGAGGTATTGCAGGAGCGCCTCGCGATCCGTCCGACCTCCGAGGCGATCATCGGGCCGATGTACAGCCGCTGGGTCCAGTCCTACAGGGACCTGCCGATCCTGATCAACCAGTGGTGCAGCGTCGTGCGCTGGGAGAAGGCGACGCGCCCCTTCCTGCGCACGACGGAGTTCCTCTGGCAGGAGGGGCACACGGCGCACGCCACGCCCGAGGAGGCGCAGGAGGAGACCCTGCGCATGCTCGAGGTCTACCGCGACTTTTACGAGAACGAGATGGCAATCTGGGTCGTGCCGGGCCAGAAGACGGAGAGCGAGAAGTTCCCCGGCGCCCTGCGCACCTATTCGGTCGAGGCGCTGATGGGCGACGGGCGCGCGCTGCAGGCGGCGACCTCGCACAACCTCGGCCAGAACTTCGCCGAGGCGTACGAGATCCGCTACCTCGACCGCGAGGGGCAGCTGCAGCACGCCCACACGACCTCCTGGGGACTCTCCTGGCGGGCGATCGGCGCGCTGATCATGGTGCACGGCGACGCCCGCGGCCTCGTGCTGCCGCCGAAGATGGCGCCGATCCAGGTGGTCATCGTGCCGATCGGCACGGGAGCCGAAGGCGAGGCCGTGCGCACGCGCGCGCGCCAGCTGAAGGACCGGCTTTCGGAGGTGGCGCGGGTGCACCTCGACGACCGCGAGGAGTTCACCCCGGGGTACAAGTTCAACCACTGGGAGCTGCGCGGCGTGCCGCTGCGACTCGAGATCGGGCCGCGCGACCTGCGCGAGCAGCAGTGCGTGCTCGTGCGCCGGGACACTGGCGAGAAGGCGTTCGTGCCGCAGGACGGGCTTGAGGGCACCGTGCGGGCCTTGCTCGGCGAAGTGCAGGACAACCTGCTCCGCCGCTCGCGCCAGCGCGTCGTGGAGCGCACGGCAGACGTCGCGACCATCGCCGAGATCGGCGAGATCGTCTCGCAGCGCAGCGGCTTCGCCGCCGGCGGCTTCTGCGGCGATGCCGCGTGCGAGACGAAGGTGCGTGAGGAAACAGGTGCGACGATTCGCAATATCCCCTTCGAGGGACGCCCCGCCGACACGTGTGCCGTCTGCGGCAAGCCGGCGCAGCACTCCGTGCTCTGGGCGAGAGCGTACTAATCGCAGGCGGATGGAGCGCGTGGACGTGGAAAAGCCCAATGTCGTTGTGAT